>JACDDX010000107.1 GCA_013816685.1 Gemmatimonadales bacterium | reverse complement strand
GGCCAAGTCGGCTGTTCGCATCGGCGCCATCCAGTTCGGCTTCATCCTCGGCGCGACAGCCGTCCTCGCCCGCGCCGGTCAGCTCCAACTGGTAGACGGCGACCGCTATGCACGCGAGGCGAGTCGCAGCCGCACCGAGCAGGTGGTGCTGCCGGCGCGGCGGGGGGCGCTCTACGACCGGAACGGTGTCCCGCTCGCCGTGACCCAGGAATTCTTTCACGTGGGCGTCGCACCCAATGAGCTGACCGAACGCCCGCGGCTTCCGGGTCTGCTGGCCGGCGCACTCGGTGTCTCCGCGGCCGATGTCGAACGGGATCTCCGGTCGGGGCGGCGCTGGCTCTACTTCCACGGGCCGTTCACCGCCAGTGAGGTCGAGGCGCTGCGGGGTGTGAAGGGTGTGCACCTGGACGGTGAGTTTCAACGGTTCTACCCGTCGCGGGACCTCGCTCGCCCGATCATCGGAGGTCTGGCGGCGGGCGAGGGCGCGACGCGTCCGGCCGGCGCCGCCGGCCTGGAGCTCTCGCTCGATTCGCTCCTGACCGGTGTTCCGGGTGAAGCGGTGCTGCTGAAGGATCGCGCAGGGCGGCGCTATGACTCGCCCGCGCGCGCGGTGCGCGAACCGGTGTCCGGCAACGACGTGGTCCTCACGCTGGACGCCGAGCTGCAGGAGATCGCCGAGCGGGGACTGGACGACGCGCTGACGGCGATGCAGGCGGCGGGCGGGGACGTCGTCTTCCTCGATCCATCCACTGGCGAGCTGCTGGCGCTGGCCTCGCGCGAGACGGTTACGAGGGCCGCGGTCAGCGCACGGCCTTCCACCCTCACGGTCCCGTTCGAGCCCGGCTCCACCGCGAAGCTCTTCACGGCGGCCGCGCTGCTCTCCCGCCACCGGCTGGACAGCTCCGCGGCGGTCTTTGCCGAAGGCGGCGTCTGGCAGATGCCGGTGACGTCGACCGGTCGCACCCGGACGATCACCGACGCGCACAAGGTGGCGGGCAATCTTACGCTGGCACAGGCGATCCAGGTGTCGAGCAACGTCGCCATGGCGAAGTTCTCGCTCCGGCTTTCGCCCGAGGAGCAGTACGAGACCCTCCGCGACTTCGGCTTCGGGAGCCCTACCGGCGCGGAGGTCCCGTCCGAGGCGCGCGGGCGCCTGGCCCGTCCCGATCGCTGGCAACCGATGTACACCCGCGCCAGCATCGCCATGGGCTATGAGTTCACGGTCACGCCGGTTCAGCTCGCCGCGGCGTACGCGGCGATCGCCAACGACGGCGTGCTCCTGACGCCCACGCTCATCCGCGAGGTGCGCGATCCCGCCGGCGCCGTGCTGTATCGCCACCAGCCAGAACCGGTGCGCCGGGCCGTCTCGCCGGGCGTCGCCGCCACCCTCCGGGATTACCTGCGCGGCGCCGTCGGCGAAGGCGGGACCGGTGAGAAGGCGCAACTCGTCAACTACACGCTGCTGGGCAAGACCGGCACGGCGGTGCGGTTTGAAAATGGCCGCTACGTCCGGGGCGAGTACACGGCATCGTTCGCGGCGCTGTTCCCGGCGGACCATCCCCAGCTCGTGGTGATCGTGAAGATCGACAATCCCCGAGGCGCGTACTACGGGGGACTGACCGCGGCGCCGGTGACCCGGACGATGCTGCAGCAGGCGCTCGCGTCGCGCAGAATCTCGATCGATCGGAGCCGCCTGGCGCCGCGCGATACAGTGGCACCGAGCGCCGTCCCCGGGACGATTGCCCCTCAAGGTGTGCCGATGACCGTGATCGCGCTGCCATTCCAACGTGGCGACACGGCCACAGCGCCACGGCCGGTGCCGGACGTGTCGGGCGAGGCGGTGCGCGAGGCGGCGCTGGCGCTGCACCGGCGGGGTTTTCATGTCAGTCTCCGAGGACTGGGCCGGGTCAGCCGCTCGAGTCCTGCACCCGGCGCCGTGGCGCGGCCAGGGACGGCGGTCGTGCTGTGGGCAAGCGAGTGACCGCCGGCCTCGACTGGACCGGTGTGCTCGACGCTCTTCGCCGCGCCGACGTGCTGGTCGACGCGCCCGCTTCGGGCACCAGACCCACCGAGGTGACGATGGACAGCCGCGCGGTCGGCCGCGGCGCGCTGTACGTCGCCGTGCGCGGCTCGCAACTCGACGGGCATGCCTTCGTAGCCGATGCGGCGCAGCGCGGCGCCTCGGCCGTCATCGTCGAGTCGCCGCAAGGCTCATCGGTGCCGGAGATCGTCGTTCGCGACGGCCGCCGGGCCGCGCTCGCACTCGGTGCCGCCTGGTACGACACGCCCGGGCGCCGGCTTCGGATGATCGGCATCACCGGGACCAACGGCAAGACGACCACATCGGGGCTGATCCGGCATCTGCTCAACGCGCAGGCGTCGGCGGCCAGCATCGGCACCCTCGGGGCGTTCGACGGTCGCGGAGACCCGGTCGAGTCCACCGCTGGCTCGCTCACGACGCCGGGACCGATCGATCTTCAGGCGACCCTCGCCGCGCTGGTCGAACGCGGCACGACCGACGTCGCGATGGAGACTTCCTCCCACAGCCTCGATCAGGGCCGGCTCGACGGGCTGGTGTTCGCCGCCGCGGTCTACACCAATCTGACCCGGGACCACCTCGACTATCACGGCACCATGGAGGCGTACCTCGCGGCAAAGCTCAAGCTCAGCGCGCAGCTCGCCACCACCGGGGCCGAGATCGTCAATCTGGACGACACCGCCTGGCGGGCGCTGCGGACCTCCGCGCGGCGATTCACGTTCGGGCTGGACCCGGCCGCGGATGTTTCTGCCCGCGGCGTCGCGCTGGGTGCCGACGGCAGCCGGTTCCGGCTCGTCACCCGGTTTGGATCGGCGGACGCATCGCTCCCGCTCCTCGGAGATTTCAATGTCGCGAACGCGCTTGCGGCCGCCGCGACCGCCCTCGCGCTTGGCCGGCCACTGGAGGAGGTCGTCGCCCGGCTGGCGGCGGCGCCGCAGATTCCCGGACGCATGGAGCAGATCAGCACGCAGCCCTGCGTCGTTCTCCGCGACTACGCCCACACGCCTGACGCGCTCGAGCGCGCGCTCGCCACGCTCCGGCCGCTCACGGCCGGCCGACTGGTCGCTGTGTTCGGCTGCGGCGGCGACCGCGATAAGGGCAAGCGCCCGCTCATGGGCCGCGTCGCGGCGCGCCTCGCCGACGTCGCCGTCGTCACCTCCGACAACCCCAGAACCGAAGATCCCGATGCGATCATTGACGACATCGAGCAGGGGATGGATGGCCGCGCGCACCTGCGGGTCACCGACCGCCTGGCCGCGATCCACGCGGCGCTCGCGCTGGCCCGCCCGGGCGATACCCTCCTGCTCGCGGGCAAGGGCCATGAGACCTACCAGATCGTCGGCACCGAGCGACTCCCATTCGACGAGCGCGAGCTGGTTCGGCACGCCGTGGGGCTCGACGTCGACGGAGCGTGATTCGTGAGGGCCGACGCGGAGAACTCGACCCGGGATGCCGCCCCGGTGCCGCCGCCCTGGGCCGAGCGCCAGGTGCGAGTGGCGCTGGAGCTGCCGATGGCGTCGAGCGAGCGGGTGTATACCACCATCTCCACCGACACTCGCGCCATCATGCCGGGGGCGCTGTTCGTCGCGCTGGAAGGCGAGCGGTACGATGGCCACGACCACCTCGTGGCCGCGGCCGCGGCGGGCGCCGCCGGCGCGGTCGTTCGGGTCGGGACCGCAGCGGTCGGCGGCCTGACGCTGCTGCAGGTGCCGGACACCCTCCGTGCGCTGGGACGGCTTGCGCGCGCGAGGCGGCGTACGTTGACCGGGCCCGTCATCGCCATTACGGGGACGAACGGCAAAACCAGCACGAAGGAAATGCTGGCCGCGGTGCTCCGCACGCGGCACGCGACGCACGCGACGCGCGCCAATCTCAACAATCTCATCGGTGTGCCGCTCACCATCCTCGAGGCGCCGGAGGGCACTGAGGCGCTGGTCGTCGAAGCCGGCGCCAATCTGCCGGGCGAGGTCGCGCGCTACCGCGGCATCATCGAGCCCGACATCACGATCGTCACCAACGCGGTCGCGGGCCACCTGGAAGGGTTCGGCTCGCGCGAAGCGGTCATCGAGGAGAAACTCGCGCTCGCCGACGGTGTCGCGCTTGCCATCGTCGGGACCGATCCGGCCGCGCTTCCCGCCCGGGCCCGCGAGCGCGCGAAGCGAGTGCGGACCGCGGCGCTCCGGGACGCCGATCTGGTGCCCGACCACGTGACGCTCGAGCACGATGCCCGGCCCCGGATCAGCATTGGCGGCGTCAGCTTCACGCTGGCGGCGCGCGGGCTGCACCAGGCGGACAACGCCATCCGGGTATGGGCTGTGGTGGAAGCGCTCCAGCTCGAACGGTCGGCCTCAGCCCGCGCGCTCGAGCAGTTTACGATTCCGGGCGGGCGGGGCGAGCTCGTCTCGCACGGTGGACTGAGCGTGCTCAACGACTGCTACAACGCGAACCCGCAGAGCTTTCGCTCGGTGATCGCGACGGCAACGGCCATCCGCGGCGACCGCCGGCTCGTGTTCGTCGCCGGAACCATGCGGGAGCTCGGCCCCGAGTCGGCGGCGCTCCACCGCAAGATCGCCGAGGCGCTGGTAGCGCTCGAGCCGGCCATTCTCGCCGCGGTCGGCGAGTTCGTCCACGCGTTGGAGCCCTGGCGCGCGCAGCTCGGCGACCGGCTGATCACAGCGGCCGATCCGCTCGCGCTGGGGCCGCTGCTGCGCGCCCGGCTTGCCGGGAACGAGCTGGTGGTGCTCAAGGCATCCCGCGGCGTGGCGCTCGAACGTATACTTCCCGCGCTCACCGCCCCAGCGCCCATATCGCCCGCGAACACCTCGAGCTGAGGATCGATGTTCTATCATCTCCTCGCGCCGCTCGGCAAGACCCACATCATTTTCAATCTCTTCAACTACATCAGTTTCCGGGCGGCGGGCGCGACGGTCACCGCGCTGCTCCTGAGCTTCGTCGCGGGGCCGCCCCTCATCCGCTACCTGCGGCTGCGGAAGGTCGGTCAGATCATTCGGGCCGAAGGGCCCGCCAGCCATCAGAGCAAGCGCGGCACGCCGACCATGGGCGGCCTCATCATCCTGCTCTCCACCGTGCTGCCCACCCTCCTCTGGGCACCGCTCACCAACCGGTTCGTCGTCGTTGCGATGCTCTCCATCCTCTGGATGGGCTGCATCGGATTCATCGACGACTATCTCAAGATCGTGCAGGGGAAGTCGCGCGGGCTGGTGGCCAAGTGGAAGCTGGCGGGGCAGGTGAGCTTCGGCCTCCTGCTGGGCATCTTTCTCGCGACGCATCCGGTCGTGCCGGCCGAGACGATTCCGGCGACCGGCACGACGGTGCCGTTCTTCAAGTATCTGGTTGCCAACTTCGCGCCATGGTTCTTTGTCGTGTTCGTCACGGTCGTGATCACCGGCGCAAGCAACGCGGTGAACCTCACCGACGGGCTGGATGGACTGGCCACCGGCCTCGCGGCCATCTCGGCGGCGGCATTCGCGGTGTTCGCGTATCTCTTCGGCCGGGTGGACGTGACGACCTATCTCAACGTCTTCTATCTCCCCGGCGCGGGCGAGCTGGCAATTTTCTGCTCGGCGCTGATGGGCGCGACGGTCGGCTTCCTCTGGTTCAACGCACATCCCGCGCAGGTCTTCATGGGTGACACCGGCAGCCTCGCCATCGGCGGGGCACTGGGCACGGTCGCCATCCTGCTAAAGGCGGAGTTCCTGCTCCTGCTGATCGGGGGTGTGTTCGCGGCGGAAGCGGTGTCGGTGCTGATCCAGACCGGCACCTACAAATGGTTCAAGCGCACCCGAGGCAAGGAATACGCGGACAGCAACCGGGTCTTCCGCATGGCGCCGCTGCATCACCACTTCGAGAAGCTCGGCTGGCCCGAGACGACGGTGGTCACCCGGTTCTACATTCTCGGTCTGCTCTGCGCGATGGTCGCGCTCGCCACGCTCAAGGTGCGGTGATGACACCGCCCCACCCGCTCTTCGAGGAGTGGCGCACGAGCGGCCGCGAGGTCGCGGTGGTCGGACTTGGGAAGAGCGGTGTCGCGGCAACCCGGCTGCTGCGCTCGCTCGATATTACCGTCTACGCGTCGGACAGC
>JACDDX010000106.1 GCA_013816685.1 Gemmatimonadales bacterium | reverse complement strand
CCTTCCTCGACGCGCCGCCTCTGAAGCCACACTCGTGTCCGCGTCCCAGTACAGGGCCTCCCGGATCGGCAGACCGAAACTGACGGACGCCGCGCTGAGCGCGGAGGCCAGCACCCGAGCCGCTTCCCGCGGCCGGCCGCCATTCAGCGCAACGGCGTGCCGGGTGAGGGCCGCATTCTCGGGATCGTGCGCTTCGCTCTCCTGGATCATTCGCGCCGCAGCGAGACGGTAGTCCTCGGGCGCGATCCCGGTCCACACGGTAAAGCGATAGATCGACGTGAATCTCCCGGGATCGATGTTGTCCGCATGTTCCCAGAACGCGCGTCGCGCCGAGTCGCCTTCGGTGAGCGCCCGCTGCCAGCGCAGGTACTGACCCTGGGCGCTGGTGGAGTCCGAGCTCAGCCCCGCTCGTACCAGGCGACGCACCGTCTCGTCGTCCTGGTCCATCTGCGCGATCTCCACCATGTGATTCAGCATGGGAGACCGTTCGCCATTCGACAGGCCACTCCCGCGCACCGAATCGAGTGCCCAGCCTCGCCGAAAGGCATCGGCGGCGAGCCGGAAGGGCTCGAGCACTCCAGCAAACACCCCATCGTGGTAGTACGCGTCGCCGAGCCCATACCAGATCTCGGCGCGGTCAGGGTAGGCGTTTGCCGCCTCGCGCCATCGGCTTAACAGCTCGGGCACGGTCGCGAACGGATGGGCCCAGAGGTCCAGCAGCGCCTGGTCACCGGAGCCGAGCCGATTCCGGCCTGCTAGCGCGAGGCGCGCCCGCCCGACGTCCGGAGTCTCGCCGCCCGATGCCACGTAGAACGACGCGTGCAGAACCTCCAGCGCCGCCAGGGTAAAGGTGGAATCGAGCACCGTAGCTTCCTGAAAGCGACGGGAGGCTTCCGCATACTTGCCGCCGCGGAGCGCCGCTCGGCCTGCCAGATACGACCGGATGGCGGGGAGCGGAACTGAGGCAAGCGACCCGATCTGCGCGTCTGCCAGTCCGGCCTCGGCGCTCAGCAGTCGCCCCGCGAGGCGGTCGACGAGTGACGGGAGACTGTCGGCGGGTCCCTCGACGCTCGCACGCGCCCGGGTTCGACCATCACGCGCGACGATGAGCGAGGCCGTGATGGTGAGATGGGTCGCGGTTCCCGCCACCGCACCGGTGATCACCTGCCCCGCGCCGACTCGACGCGCGACGGCCAGCGCGGCCTCGGGAATCGCCTCGCCGGCTGCCGGCGCGCCGATGCGCCGAGCGGCATTGAGCACGATTGCCGGGTCGACCGCCCGCGGGCCTCCGGGCACGTCGAGCCGCAGCGCGAGCAGATCGGCCACGCCTTCATTGAGCCACGCGAGATCGGGCGGCACGCCGGCGTTGTGGAATGGCAGCACCGCCAGCTTCGCCAGGTCCGGGGCCGGAGCTGGCTCGGGACGGCGGAGCACGGTGCCGATCACCCAGGAGAGGGCGACGGCGAGGAGCAGCAGCACACCTCCGCGCGCAGCCGGCGCACGGCGTCCGCGTCCGACCGGCTTCGGAGAGGGCGCCGCTGCGACCGCCTGGGGAATCCGGTCGGGCGGCGGCACCGTGGTTTGCGGAGCGGCCGTCACTTCGACTGGCGCTCGTGGGGGAGCAGCCCTGACCCGCTCGATCACGGCGGCGGTCTCCGCCGACGGGCTCACCCCGAACTCCGCGGCCAATCTCCGGTCAAACTCCTGGTACGCACGGAGCGCCCCGGCGCGATCCTCCAGGCGAAGGTGCAGTTCGATGAGTTCCCTCATCGCCGGCTCATCGTCCGGCGCGAGCTCCATCGCTCGGCGGGCGGCCACGATTGCAGCGGAGCCGTTGCCCCGCTGTTCCTCCTGTCGGGCGAGTGAGCGAGCCGCCTCGGCGGCCTGTCGCCTCAAGGCGCTCCGGGTCTGATCCACCCAGTGCTCGAACTCGGCCGACACCTCCGCAACGAAGCATCCTTGCAGGAAGTCACCGCGGTAGATGGTCAGCGCGTCGGCGGTGCGGTCCTCGTTGACCGCAGCTTCCATCGCCGTGGCGTCGCACCAGAATCCTCCCTCAGCCAGCCCGACCGACTCGTCCGCCCGGCTCACCAGGACCCCATCGCCTAGGAAGCGGCGCAGGTGGTGGAGTGCCTGGCGCAGCGCGCGGCGAGCCTCGTCCTCGTCGAGATCGGGCCAGAAGAGGCCCAGCAGCACATCACGCCGGTGCATGCCGCGTGGTGTCGCGACGGCGAGGTAGGCGAGGAGGGCGAGACGTTTGGGCTGGACGGCCAGCGGTGCCGCGCCCGGGATGTCCGAGGGCAGCAGCTCGAGCCGGCCGAGGGTGTGCAGTCGCAACCGAATCGGGTCCGAGAGGTGTGTTACCGGCGGAGTAACGGCGCTCGCGCACGGCGGTAACTGCGACATCCGATGCTCATCAAGCCTACGGGCGGGCGTCGTTCCGGGCAAGCGCCGGATGGCGCACAAATCAACCTCTGCAACGTGGAGAGTCCCATGATGCGATCACTGACAGCGGTGCCGGCGGCCATGATGATGGCAACCCTCCTGCCCGGCTGCGGCGCCGAGTCCGGCCCGACTGCAGAGTCTTCACCCGGCCCCGCGGCCGCTTCAACCGATCAAGCCCTCGTGGTCCATGAGTCGCAGACCTTTCCACTGGATGAGACCTACGTCAACCCGTGCAACGGTGAAACGGTGCACCTCACTGGCACCCTGGTCGGGCATTCGAACAACGTGGATAACCAGCATTCGGAGTTCCATGCCACGATTTCGGAGACCGGCACGGGGCTGACGACGGGCGTCTCCTACACCAGCCACTCGACCTTTAACGAACAGTTCAACTCGCCCACCGTCGATGCTCTCAATTTCAGCTACAGCTTTCGGGACGCCGTCCATATCAACAGCTCGCCGGCGGGCCTGTCCTTTACGCTGAAGCATACTTTCCACGTCGTCTTCTTCCCGAGCGGCGACTTCAAGGTCACCAAGGAGATCGACAGCGCCGTGTGTCGGGGCTGATCGGCGCAAGCGCTGCCTCGGCCCCAACAACAGAGCGCGCAAGGATCGGTGGCAAAACTCCGTGAAAAAGCGCCCGGGATTTCTCCCTGGCGCTTTGTTCCATCAACCTGAAGTCGACGCCTACAGCACGTCGTCGTCCACCAGCGCGGCGGCGAGCACCGGCTGGGGCGCCGGCTCCTCGCCCACCGTTCGGCCGGGGTGCCGGCGGCTGGGCCTTGCCCCCGCCCTGTTGCCGACATCAGGTTCATCTCAGGGCGGTGGCCCTCGCCGGAAGCCTCGCGGGGTGAGCCGGATATATTGCCGCGATGCAGCTCTTCGAGCCGATCTTTCATGCGCTGGAGGCGGGCCGGGTCCGCTATGTGGCGGTGGGCGGGATCGCCACCGTGCTGCACGGCGTGATCCGGCTGACGCGGGACGTGGACCTGGTCGTGGATCTCGAGCCCGCCGAGGCCCGCCGGGCTGTCGGCGTCCTCACCGCTCTAGGATACGCCCCTGCGGTTCCGGTCCCCGCGGAGGCGTTCGCGGATCCGACGCAGCGCGCGGCGTGGGCCCGCGAAAAGCAGATGGTGGTACTCTCGTTTCGGGACCAGCGCGGATACGTCGCCGTCGATCTGTTCGTGGCGTACCCGATGGACTTCGAGGAGCTGTGGAACCGCTCTGTGGTCATGATGGCGGGAGAGACCGCGATCAGGGTGGCATCGCTCGACGATCTGATTCAGCTGAAACGAACCGCGGGGCGGCCGCAGGATCTGCTGGACGTCGAGCGCCTGGAGCAGATTCGAGGGATGCGGTCGCGATGACGCCCGAAGCGGGATCGACACATGTTGACGACGCCTGGGAAGCGCCGGTGCTCGTCCAGCTCCGTGACAACCTGCGTCTCACGCCTGCCGAGCGCCTGGCCATCGCCGAGGCGTTGCTCGTCTTTGCGCTGAGCACACCGCACTACATGCCGAAGCTCCCGTTTACAGAGGGCGGAACAGCTCCTCGAGAGCCAGCGTAAATGGCGCCCGTGCGCCCGGCGCGTGCCAGACCACGCGGTTACGCTCGAGCGCGGGAAAGTCATCCGCGGGGGTCCAGCCCTCCACTGCCCGCTCGTCACCATCGACCACCCAGCAGAGCGGCACGCCGGCTTCCCGGTACCGCACCCGCTTGACGAAGCGATCGCGAACCGAGGTGGAGGGGCTCAACACTTCCGCGACGAGCAGCTCTCTGCCGGGAACTCGGGCAGGAGCCTACCGATCCGGCGCCCGCGGCAGCGCGGCCAGTTCCCCGCGCACCCGTTCCACCTCGGGCCGCACCTCCGGCTCGGGGTCGGGACGGAGGGCGAGGTATTGTCGATAGGCTCCCACGGCACCGACCGTATCCCCCGTCAGCGCGGCCAGCCGGCCCTCCTCCCGCAGGAAGCTGGACAGATGCCACGCCGGGAAGAACCCATACATCCCCGCGCGCCTCCGGACCGCACGCAGCGCCAGCGGCAGGTCCCCCTGCTGCTCGGCGAGGTGCGCCACGACCAGATTTGCGCCCAGCGCGGGGAGAAAGGTGTCGAAGCGCTGGCTCGCTGCGTCGGCGGCGTGGAGCGTTGCTCGCGCATCGGCCAGGCGCAGCGCAGTCGCCCGCCTCGCCTCGAGCAGCGCGGCGCACAGCGTCGTGAACCCCTCGAGTGTGAGGGAGTCCGCGCCATGCAGTCCGCGCACCCGCGCCGTGCGGAGCTGCCGCACCGTCGCAGCAGCGTAGTCGTAGTCGCCATGGGCGGCGCGCCAGGTCGCGAGGACACAGCGCGCCTCCAGTTGATCGCGTGCGGCGTCCCCACTCATTGACACACCGCGGGCGACCGCGAGGAGCCGCTGGACCGCGGCCGCCGCGCGCAGAGTGTCCGCTCCCCAGTAGAGCGTGAGATGAATCCACCCGGGGTCGCCACCTTCTCCGAGGCGCCACCCACCCGGACGTTCGCGAGGGCCGGTACTCCCGCCATTCTCGATCTCCGCCAGATACCGCGTCGCTTCGCGGGGTCGGCCGCGGTCCAGCGCCACCATCGCGCGCTCGAACGAACCACCCGCCCAGCCGCCACTGGATTCCCAGTACGGAATGTCGAGGTTGGCCGCGCGTCCGTAGTCCTGCGCGGCGACACCGGAGAATTCGACGAACTGAAAGATCTGGCCGAACGCCTCCGGATTGATCGACTGGGAGTCGGCCCAGAAGGCGCGCTGCGCCGCCGCGCCGAGGGCCACGGCGCGATGCCACCGCAGATACCACCCCTGCTTCGAGGTCGAGTCGGCGGCGAGCGCCGGCGCGACCAGATGGAGCACGGTGGCAGTGTCGTGGCCCGTCTGGGCGATCTCCACCATGTGCTTCAGCGGCTCGGCGACCGTCGGGGACACACCGGATGCCAATGCCCCCCCGGTCGCTTCCGCGGAGTCGATCGCCCACCCGCGCTGGAAGGCCTCCTCCGCGAGCCGGAAGGGGTTGGGCACTCCGGCCGACAGTCCCAGGTGGTAGTAGACATCACCGAGCTCGTACCACGGCTCGGGCCGGTCCGGATACGCGATCGTGGCTGCCCGCCACTGGTCGATCCGCTCGGATGCAGTCAACATCGGGCCAGACCAGATGTCCAGCAGCGCCCGGTCCGCCGGATCGAGTCGTGCGCGGCCGGCCAGCGCCAGCCGTTTCCCCCGCCTCCCGGCGTCGCCATCCCCCGTCCACAACGACGCATGCGCCAGCTCCAGCGCGGCGAGAGCGAAGGTCGAATCCAGCACCGTCGCCTGCTGCAGCCGAGCTCCGGCAATCTTCACTCGGCCTGTCCTGAACGCGTTCCGTCCGGCCAGATAGGAACGGAGTGCGGGGAGCGAAGCGGTCGGCGCCTCCGCCAGTCGGGCGGAATCTCTCCCGGCCGCACCTGAGAGCAGCCGGATGGCCAATCGATCGAGCAGCGACGGCAGACTGTCGGCAGGGCCTTCCACACTGGCACGCGCCAGCTCGGCACCATCGAGCGTGGCGATCACCACCGAGGCCAAGGTCAGGTGGCCGGGCGTACCGACGATACTCCCCTGGACGAGGCGGCCGGCGCCGACATGCGCCGCCACGTCCCGGCCGTCAGTCGGAGATGGGACGTGGCCGCTTCGTGTCGTGAGGCGTTGCCAGGCACCCTCCACGGCCCGCGCGTCCGCCGCGCGAACGCCGCCTTCCACCGTCAGCCTGGTCGCCAGCAGATCGGCAGCGCCCTTCTGCATCC
>JACDDX010000105.1 GCA_013816685.1 Gemmatimonadales bacterium | reverse complement strand
CGCCCGACCCGCGGCGAACCCGTGCCACCGCTCGAAGGTGGTCGGCGTACGTGCGTGTGAAGACGTGGCGGCCACTGGGACCGGCAACGAAATACATGTAGGGAACCTTCGCCGGATTCAGCGCGGCCTCGAGGCTCCGCCGGCTCGGCGAATCGACCGGTCCGGGCGGCAGCCCGGGATTCAGGTAGGTGTTGTAGGACGAGGGTGTCTGGTAATCCTTGACGTAGAGCCGGGGCTTCCGGCGACCGGTCGCCATGGTAATGGCGTACTGGACCGTAGGGTCGGCCTGCAGCGCCATGCCGATGCGGAGCCGGTTGCTGTAGACGCCCGCGATCGTCTCGCGCTCCTCGTCCGCGCGCGCCTCCCCCTCGATGATCGACGCGAACGTCACCAGCTGCAGTGGCGTCATCTTGAGCGAATCGAGGCGCGCATCCCAGGCCGGGTCCCAGGCGGAGACGAAGCCGTCGGCCATGAGCCGCATGAGATCGGCCGGACGCACGCCGACGGGAACCTGATAGGTCTCGGGCCGGAGAAATCCCTCGAAGGAGGGCACTTCATAGCCCAGGATCCTGGTGGCGGCAGCGCCATCCCTGGCTGCCGCGAGCACCGAGTCCGCCGGCAGGCGGAGGCGTTCGGCGGCCAGCGCCGCTACCTCGTAGATGGTCAGCCCTTCGGGCACCGTAAAGCGCATCGACGTGCCCGCGCCTTCGGCGAGCATGCCCAAGGCGTTCCATGCGCTGACGCCGGCCGGAAACTCGTACACGCCGGCCCGCACCGAGCGATCGACACCGCGGATCCGGCCCAGGAGCCGGAACCAGAGGCGGTTGCTCACGACGTCATGGGCGATGAGAGTGTCGGTCACCGCCTTGAACGACGATCCGGGCGGGAGCGTGACGCGCTGGGGACCGCTGCCTCCGCCGGAACAGCCGGCCAGCAGAAGGACCAGGCCGAGCGCCCGGGAGCCGGCAGTGCGACGAATCATCCTCGGATGGGCCGGCGGGCGTCGAGAAAGTGCTGCAGGAACACGGCGGCCGCGAGCGCGTCCACATCGCCCTTCCGTCCCCGGGGGCTGCCGCCCTGCTCGCGGATGGCGCCGAGGGCGCGGGCGGTGCTCATGCGCTCGTCCCAGAGCACGAGCGGCAGCGCGGTGCGGCCGGCAATGGTACCGGCCGTCGTGCGGGCAGCGACGGCGCTGGGGCCCTCGCCGCCTTCTCCGGTGAGCGGCAGTCCGACGAGGACGCCGACCGGGCGATGCTGGTCGACGAGCTCGAGGAAGCGGGGCATGGGAAAACGCTTCCCCGCCCGGCGCACCAGCGTCTCGAGCGGGGAAGCGAGGACCTGCGTTTCATCGGAGAGCGCCAGGCCGATACGGATCTCGCCCCAGTCCACGGCGAGGATGCGTCCGTCGGCTGGGATCATTGCGCCATGGTGCTGAAGAACTCCTTGTTGTTCTTGGTGCGCTTCATCCGCTCCAGGAGGAACTCCAGCGCCTCGACGGGCGGCATGTCCGCGAGGAAGTTGCGCAGCAGGTAGACCCGGTTGAGCTCGTCCTTGTCCATGAGCAGCTCTTCCTTGCGGGTCGAGGTGCGCTGGATGTCGATAGCGGGATAGATCCGGCGGTCGGCGAGACGGCGATCGAGGACGAGCTCCATGTTGCCGGTGCCCTTGAACTCCTCGAAGATCACCTCGTCCATCCGGCTGCCGGTGTCGATCAGGGCCGTGGCGATGATGGTGAGACTGCCGCCCTTGTCGATGTTGCGGGCCGCGCCGAAGAACCGCTTCGGCTTCTGGAGCGCGTTGGCGTCGACACCGCCCGAGAGGATCTTGCCCGAGTGCGGCACCACCACGTTGTGGGCGCGCGCGAGCCGGGTGATCGAGTCGAGCAGGATGACGACGTCGCGTCCATGTTCCACCAGCCGCTTCGCCTTCTCGATGACCATGTCGGCCACCTGCACGTGCCGATCGGCCGGCTCGTCGAAGGTGGACGAAATCACCTCGGCCCGGACATTCTCCTCCATGTCCGTGACTTCCTCGGGCCGCTCGTCGATCAGCAGCACGATGAGGACGATCTCGGGATGGTTCTCGCTGATCGCGTTGGCGAGCTTCTGCATCAGAATCGTCTTGCCCGCCTTCGGCGGGGCGACGATGAGGCCGCGTTGTCCCATGCCGATCGGCGACAGGAGATCAACGACCCGCATGCTGAGGTCACCGGCCTTGCGCTCCAGCCGGATGCGCTGGTCGGGGTAGCGCGGCTTCAGGTTGTCGAAGGCGATCCGGTGCTTGGTCTTTTCCGGCTCCTCGAAGTTGACCTGCTCGACCTTGAGCAGCGCGAGGTAGCGCTCCCCCTCCTTGGGTGGCCGGACCTGGCCCATGACCGTGTCGCCGGTGCGGAGATCGAATCGCTTGATCTGACTGGGCGACACGTAGATGTCGTCGGGGCCGTAGAGGTAGTTCCAGTCCTGGCTCCGCAGGAAGCCGTAGCCCTCGGGCAGAATCTCGAGCACGCCCTCGCCGCGAATAACGGTGTCCGAGTCGAGGAGCGACTGCTCGATGCGGAAGATCAGGTCCTGCTTCCGAAGGCCCGAGTAGTTGGTGAGGTTCAGCTGCTCGGCCAGCGTATGCAGTTCGGCGACCGACTTCTGCTTCAGCTCTGCGATATCCACGGAGAGGACTCCAGGCGGACGGACCTGACCGGCAGTGGGCCGGTTGGCGGGGTTAATGGAGGTATGGGTTTCAGGTGGTGCTGGTTGCTTGGGCGCGTATGTGATGGTGTTGGCGATATGATTGCGTTGGAATGCGTCGTTGGATTGCGTCGGGGGTGGGCTCGGCACGCTGAAGCGCGCAGAACTGGGTACGACGTGAGGGCACTACGAACAACCCTGGATCATACTGCAACCGCGAATCCACGATCGCAAGCTGCGGAACTTAGAGCCACCGACCCAGCGCGTCAAGAGGTCGTCGCAAGAGGTCGTCGGCTGCCTAAGTCGAGAGCCGATGACCTGCTCACCGGCCGCCGGCCAGATACACCACGAGGAAGGCCAGGCTCCCGGCGCTCACGGCTAGCCGCCCGGCCAGCCCGCCGCCGCCGGCCGACACAAAGCCCTCGATGATGCCCGCCACCAGCAGCAGTACCACCGCTGCCCCGACCATGCGGACCGCTCGGCGTCCGCTGAGGACCAGTGCGTCCGCCCGGGACCACTCGCCCGGCGCGACGACCGACCGCCCCAACAGAAACCCCGCGGCGCCCGCGACCCAGATGGCGAACAACTCCAGCACGCCATGTCCCGCGATAAAGGCGAGCAGTGACCCCAGCACGCCGACATTGGCGAAGTGGCCGGCGCTCGCGCCGATGGAGAGGCCGTTGTAGGCGAGGAGCACGAGCGAGCCGACGCCGAGGAAGATCCCTCCCGCGAAGCAGGCGACCGCCACCCGCACGTTATTGGCGATGATGCCGGACGCTGCCAGGGGACGATCCTCGCTATCGAGGACGAGATACTGCCTGCCGTCGGCCGCCGGCCCCTGCTCGGCGCGCTGCAGCATCACCTCCGGCAGCACGTCCGCCGCCAGGGCGGGACGCTCGCGAATGAGCGCATAACCGGCCGCCGCCGGCACGACAAAGGCCAGGCAGGCAGTCAGGACATAGCCTCGGGCCTGCACCACCGCGCCGGGACATTCCCGGGTGATGACCGACCATGCCCGCCGCCAGGTCTGGCGCTGGTCGCGATAGAGGGCGTTATGGCCGGCGGCGACCAGCCGTTCCAGCCGATGGAGCGTGACGCCGTCGGCGCGGTACGTACGCGCGCGGGCCAGGTCGGCGGCAACCTCCCGGTAGCGCGCGGCGAAATCGGGCAGCTCGTGTGCGGCAAAGGCGTCGAGTCCACCACCCGCTGCCCGCTCGGCGAGTCGCTGAAACTCGTTCCAGCGCTGTCCCTTTCTCGCCTCCAGGCCGCCGCGTCGGCGCCCCGACTCGTCGGCGTAGAGCGCGTGCAGGTGCTCGGCGTCGGCGACACCGGCCGGCGGGACGAGGTCAAGGCGGTCGATCAGCGCGGCGGCGAGACGATCACGCGCTGGGGCTGGAAGATCGCGGGCTCGCGATTCAAAGCGGGCCAGCAGCCCGAGCCGATCGTCGCTTAGCTGCCGGGTAACAAGGCCTGCGGCGCCACCAGGCGCCGCCGAATCCGCGGGTGCCGCTCGCTGGGGCGCGGGGACGGCGGTTTCGGAGGGACGGTCGCGGACCACGACCGTACCCGCGACGAGATCCCCCAGTCGCTTGCCCCGTGGGTGAAGGGCGGCCAGCGCCGCGCCGATGAGGTAGGGCGGCGGCAGGAAGTCGGCGACCCGGAGGAGGTTCCGGGCGACGGCCGCCGGCAGCCCCGCTCCGTGGCCTGTGTCGGTCACGACCCGGATGCCGATCGCGCGCTTCCCGGGTGTCTGCCCTCCGCGCAGCCCCTCGAACAGTATGAAGTAGAGATTCCACGCGGCGAATCCGCCGAGCAGCAGGATCGCGGGCCCCCACCGGCCGAGGCGGACGCCGTAGCCGACGAGCACGGCGACCACCAGAAAGAGCAGGATCCCCCCCCCGATCAGGATCACCGTATCGATGATGGCGGCCAGCGCGCGGGAGCCGACGCCCGCGATCTCCAGATCCAGCACGACGTGCTCGGGTGTCTCGACCTCGAGGTGCTGGCGGTAATCCGACGGAGGGGGCATGGGGGGCGAGGTGGCCATGGCGGAATGGTACCGGCGCCGACCATGTTTCGCTCCATGTCCGTCCCCGCGCTTCGGCCGCTCTCGGTCGGTGAGATCCTCGATGTCGCCTTCGGCGTGTACCGCCTGCACTTCGCGACGCTCGCGATCATCGTGGCCGTCTGCTCGGCGGTCCCCTTCGCGCTCGGCCTCTACGTGCAGGCGGCGGGCGGACTCTTCCGGACGCCGCTGCTCTCGGTGGTGTACTACCTGAGCTTCGTCGTGATGCAGACGATCGCCACGGCGGGCACCGTCTTCGTGGTGTCGGAGGGATACCTGGGCCGGCCGCTCGGACCGTGGGACGCACTCCGCCGAGCCACTCCGCTGGTCGGCAGGCTGCTGGTGACCTCGCTCTCACTCAGTTTTGTCGTGATCGTCGGATTGTTTCTGTTCTTCGTGCCCGGCATCGTGGCACTCTGCGGACTCATCTTCGCGACGCCGGCACTGGTGCTGGAGCCGGGGCTCTCGCCGACGGAGGCGCTGGGCCGCTCGTGGACGCTCACCCGCGGTGCGCGCCGGCGGGTGTTCGGCCTCCTCATCACAGCCGGCATTCTGATCTACATCCCGCTCATCGCGCTGGGCGGCATCGCCGCGCTCTTTCTACCCTCCAGCGAGGCGGGTCTTGCGTCCTCGGGCGCGCTGATCGTCACGCTCGCGGTGACGGGCGTCCTGCAAATGTTCCTGCTGCCGTTCTTCCACTGCATGCTCACCGTTGCGTACTACGATCTGCGGGTGCGGCGCGAAGGGTTCGACCTCGAAGTGCTCGCGTCCACCCTCCAGTCGGCGTAGCGCTGGCGTGACTGTCCAGGCACCACCGGACGCCGCTTCGTTTCGCGCCGTGCTCGACTCGGTCTTCGCGGCGCCGGCCTACCGCTGGGCGGAGGAGCCGGCCCCGTATCGTGTCCTGCGCCGGCTGTGGCAGCAGCTCGGCGAGTGGCTCGAAGGGCTTCGGATCGGGAACCCACTGGTGTTCCGCATTCTGATTGGGGTTCTGCTGGTGGTCTCGATGCTCGTGCTGCTGCACGCCGTGTGGGTGGTACTGACCACCGTCCGGGGAAGTGTAGCTACGGCGGGTCCGGTGCCATCGCGCGAGCCGCGGGACGCCACCGTGTATCGCAGGATGGCGGATCAGGCTGCTGCTGAGGGCCGGATCGTGGAAGCGCTTCAGCTCGCCTTCAGGGCGCTGGCGCTCACGCTCGAAGGTCAGGGCGCGCTGCGATATCACCCAAGCATGACGCCCGCCGAGTGCGCGCGGCAGGCACGGCTCACCCGGCCGGATGGTGAGCGCCTCGGAACGCTGGTGCGGTCGCTCTACGCACATGCGTTCGGCGGCGTCCCCTGCGATGCCGATGGATACCGCCGGTGGCGCGACGCCACCGATCCGCCGTGGCATGCGACCGCGCGCTGAGCTGACGCTCGCCGTCGCGCTACTCGTCACGCTCGGCGCGGGGGCGGCGGCGCTGGGCTCGAGCCGAGCCGCGACGACGGACGCCGATCGCCGGCGCTCCACCTACC
>JACDDX010000104.1 GCA_013816685.1 Gemmatimonadales bacterium | reverse complement strand
GCCGCGATCGATGCGCGCGGTCACCCGGCGCCGGCGGATGGTCAGCCCGTTGAGCGCGACCGCGATCCGCTCCGCGTCCTGCGCCGGCAGCTCGACCAGCGCGAAGCTGTCCTTGAGCTCCACCCGGCCGATCTTGGTCCGCTCCACCCGCACATCCTTGGTGAGGACGGCCACCAGGTCGTTGACCGTGGCGCCGTCTTTCTTACCGACGCCGACGAACACCTTGGACGTTGCGGGAATGTCGGGCAGCGGCGCCGGCACCCCGCTGCCCTGGCGCGTCCACAATTCGTAGAGGGCCGCCGCGACCGAGGCCGGATCGTGGCGCTCGAACAGCGGCGCCAGCACCAGCAGCGCCGGCTCGGCGGGGGACTCGTCGATAGCCCGCGCGATGGTGGCGCGGCGCGCGCCGGCCGCGCTCGTCACCGCGTCCAGCAGCCCCGGGAGCCGGAGGGTCCGCCTCGGCTCCGCGAGTCGGGCGACGAAGTCCTCGGTGCCCGGAGGCACGAGCAGCACGACGGAACCCGCCGCCAGAAGCTGGCGCAGCCGGTCCGGCGTGGGCACGTCGAACGCGATGATCGTGTCGGCCACTTCGGCCTCGCCCGAGCTGATCTGCGTGCCGGGCTCGGCGCCGATGGCCCCCCGGATCGCGTCGTGGTGCGTGCAGTCCGCGGTCCAGACCGTGAGGGACGCGGGATCGAGCAACTCGACCAGGTCTGCCAGCGCCGCGACCCGGCGCTCCCACGGCACCGAGACTGTACGGACCGGGCCCGTCGGCAACGGCGGCGCGCTGCCGGTGGGAAGGCCGCCGACGCTCAACGCCTTTCGCGCGTACCGCTCGACGACGGCCAGGGCCTGATCGCCGCCGGTGGTGAGCACGAGCCGCTGGGTGTCCTTGGGCAGATCCTGCATGAGCGGCGCAAGCGCCTCGTCGTCGGCCCACCGCTCCGGCCATGCGAGCACCAGCGCGGCCAGTCCCTCGACCTTGAGAGCGGACCGGCGGAGCAGGGTCAGCGCGGTGTCGGCGTCGGCGATGAGCAGATCGACGTCGTTCGCGCGGAGCCGCCGGAGCGCCCGCGCAGCCCCGTAGGCGACCTGCACTCGCAACCCGCGCCCCGCGGAGAGCGCCTGCACCAGTGCGCCCCACTCGCCGAGCTCCGACGCCGGGCAGAGCAGCAGTCCCTGGGCACCGGCGCCGAGCCGGCTCAGCACGCCTGCCAGCGCGGGAGCCGCGTACGCGGGTGATGGCGGTGCGGTGACGACGACGCTGTGGCCCCGCGCGGCCGTCGCGGTCGCGTCGCGCACCGACGGGTCGTCTGCCGCCCAGCCCAGACTGGCGAGGGTGGACGTCAGCGGGGTCTCGGGCTGCAGGACTTCACGCTCGGGCACAATCTACCTCACGGGAATGGGTCGGAACCGACGGCGGGTCCCGGCGACCCGCCAAGCTAAGACCCGCGTGGGGTGGGCGTAAGGCCGCGCTGCATTGTGGTTGACATCACCGAGCCGAGTCCCGACTTTCCCCGGAGCCCACACCTATCCCCTCTCTGGAACGCAGGCGATGCCCGACGCACTCTCGCTGAACGTGCAGCATCTCAAGGCTTCCGAAACGGTCGCCATCAGCAACGAGGCCAAGCGCCGGAAGGCCGCGGGCGAGGACGTCCTCGACCTCGGCGTCGGCGAGCCCGACTTCGACACGCCGGGACCGGCGTCGGAAGCTGGGATCCAAGCGGTGCGCAGGGGACTTACCCGGTATCCCCCCAATATCGGTATCGTCGAGTTGCGCCGGGCCATCGCCGGCCAGCTCTGCAGATTATCGTCCGGCCGTCCGGTGGATGCCGACAATATCGTCGTCAGCTCCGGATCGAAGCAGTCGATCTTCAACGCCTGCTTCACGCTGTTCGGTCCCAAGGACCGGGTGCTGATCCCGTCCCCGGCGTGGGTCTCCTATCCCCAGATCGTTCATCTCTGCCGTGCCGAGCCGGTGATGGTGCCGGGTGACGTGGAGTGGGGACTCAAGGTGAGCGTAAAGGACCTCGACCGGCAGACGTCGAGGCTGACCCGCGGACTCATCATCTGTTCCCCGTGCAACCCGACCGGCGCCGTCTACACGCTTGCCGAACTGCGTGCCATCGCGGAGTGGGCCCGGGAGAACGAGATCTGGATCATCACCGACGAGATCTACCGCCGGATCAACTACGGCCCGGGTCCGGCGGCCTCGTTCCTGGATCTGCCCGACGAGTTGCTCGAGCGCACGGTAGTCATCTATGGCGCGAGCAAGGCGTACGCGATGACCGGCTGGCGGATCGGCGCCGCGCTGGCCCCGCCGCACCTCGCCAAGGCGATGGCGGCCTTCCAGTCGCACACGACGACCGGCGCCAACCAGCCGGCCATGTGGGCCGCGGCCACCGCGTTCACCGATGAGCGGGTGGATGCCGATGTGGTCAGGATGGTGGCGGCATTCCGGCGACGGCGTGACGATCTGGTCGAGCGCTTCCGCAGCCAGGCGCCCGGCGTGGAGTTCGTCGAGCCGCACGGCGCCTTCTACTTCTTCTTCCGCGTGGATGGCATCCGCGAAGGCGAGCCGGTCACCGGTTCGGCGTTCTGCGAGCAGCTCATGAAACAGGAGGGCGTGGCCCTCGTGCCCGGGGCCGCCTTCGGCGATGATCGCTGGGTCCGGCTGAGTTACGCCGTTTCGGACGCCGAGCTCGAACAGGCGCTCGACCGGATTCTCCGCGTGATCAAGCGATTGGCGGCCGCCCGTGCCGCCTGAGATCCCGGCGTCCTCGTCTCCGGCCATGGTGGCCCGCGTGGAGCCGCTCACCGGGCCGCTGCCGGCCATCAACTGGCGCTGGGATCCCGAGACCGACATTCTCTCGGGCGCGTTCAAGGGAAATCGGAAGAGCGGGGGACTGACCGGCACGGTGGAGCTGACCGATGCGGAGGGCTCGGTCGCCGTGCTCGATGTGCATAACGGGGTGGTGTGCGGACTCGATGTTGTGGTCTGGCCGGAGGTGACCACGACCGCCGACCTGACCGTCCCGGCGCAGTTGACTGAAGGCCGCGTGGTACTTCCTGCCCGGCCATCCCGGCCGGGGGTCGCGTCCGTCGAGATCGATACGACCTTGTCGGTCCGCACCAACGGAAGCGAAAGTGTCTTTCACCTTCGCATCGGACCTCGGCGCGCGGTCGAGGCGGTGCGGGTGGCGGACAACTTCTACGTCGAGGTGGACCAGCAGAGCGGACTCGCCGGGTTCTGGATGACCAGCGTGCCGCCGTTCTCGGCCTTCGAAGAAGGTTAGGCCGCGCGGTGCTCGTCGGTCGACGTCAGGAAACCCTGGCGCTGGCCCTTGACCAGCGACGCGTAGTATCCGCCCGCCAGCACCAGCTCCCGATGGGAACCGCTCTCCGAAATCGCTCCGTCCCGAATGACCACGATCCGATCCGCGTCGCGCACCGTCGACAGCCTGTGGGCGATGACGAACGCCGTGCGCCCGAGCAGCAACGTCCGCAGCGCCTGCTGAATCAGGTGTTCGGATTCGGAATCGAGTGCGCTGGTCGCCTCGTCGAGGATGAGGATCGGCGGATCCTTGAGCAGCGCCCGCGCGATGGCGAGCCGCTGCCGTTGCCCGCCCGAGAGCCGGGTGCCCCGCTCCCGCACGATGGTGTCGTATCCCTGCGGCAGCGCCACGATGAAGTCGTGCACGTGAGCCGCCCGCGCCACCGATTCGATCTGCGCCTGCGTGGCGCCCGGCCGTCCGTACGCGATGTTTGCGCGGATGGTGTCGTTGAACAGGTGCGCGTCCTGGAACACCACGCCGATTTGATTTCGCAGCGAGCGCTGGGTCAGGGTCCTGATATCGTGGCCGTCCAGCAGGATGCTGCCCTCGCTCAGGCCGTAAAAGCGCTGCAGCAGCATCGCCAGCGTGGTCTTGCCGCTGCCGCTCGGGCCGATCAGCGCGATCGTCTCGCCTGCTGCCACGCGAAGGTTGATGTCCCGGAGCACCGGGTTCATCGGCTGGTAGCCGAAGGTGACGTCGCGGAACTCCACCGCTCCGGTGATCCTGGAGAGCTCGGCCGCACCGGGGGCGTCACCGACCACCTCGTCGGTGTCGAGAATGCCGAAGATCGTCTCGAGGCTGACGGTCACCTTCCGGAAGGTCTGGTAGGTGTTGGTGAGACCCTGCACCGGGCCGAACAGGCCGCCAACGTACCCAAGGAACGCCACCACCGTCCCCACCGTCACCTCGCCGCGCGAGACCAGGTAGCCGCCGGCGCCGAGCGCCGCGAGCCGAGCCACGGTCGAGGCCAGGTTACGTAGCGCCGCGGTCCGGGTGTCGAGACGGACGCCGCGCCGGATTACCCGATTCCCCTGTCGCACGCCGCGCAGGAAGCGCTCCTTCTCGAAGTCCTCCATGGCGTAGCCCTTCACCGTCACGATGCCGGTCAGCACTTCGTTGAAACGCGAGTAGATCGAATTCCATCGTTCGACCAGGCGTCGCTCCCGCCGCATCTGCTCGGGCGCGGCGCGGGCGCCGATGAGGGCGGGGATGGGCGTGAACACCAGCACCACCGCGGCAAGCCGCCACTCCATGCGCAGCATGGCGGTGACTGACAGCACCAGATACAGCAGAGTGGGCAGCAGGTTGAAGGCGACGTCGCTGAACGCCGATACGTAGGACGTGATCCCCTGATTGATCCGGTTCATCGTGGCGCCGACACCTTCACGCTGGTGGTAGGCGACCGGGAGCGAGTTGAGCTTGCTGATCACCCGCGCTCGCACCGTGTACTCGACACCGAGTCGCACATCCCAACTGGTGATGCCGATCCAGGCCTGGAGCGACGCGCGAGCCAGCTCGATCGCAAGCAGGCCTCCCACGGCCAGCCCGAACCTGCGCAGGCTTTCCCCGCGACCGAGCTGGTCGATGAGAAACTTCATGAGGAGCGGATCGACGGCGCTCAGCGTGGCGAGCAGCAGCGCCGCGCCAAGGACAGCGGCGAGTCGGCGCCCGTGCGGATGGACGAACTGCCGGGAACGTGCGGCGAGTGTCAGGCTGGGACAAGGCATCAGCGGATCGGGACCGGTAGGTGAGTGGCGGTGGGGACCGGAACGTTCGCAAAAGCAAATTCGGTGCCCTGTTACCTCTCCAGAGCCACGCGCCATCGGCTCCGGCAGTCTGCACGCTTTGTCGCTCGACGCATCACTCGCGCTCGGGCCATGTCCCTTGGGAGTTGAGCCGGCGGAGCCGGGCACCCCACGGCCGGAACTCGAGCACGCTGACCGAGACCGGGTCCACGTCCAGCCGTAGGATCAGATCGAGCGGAATGCCGAGGCACTGCGCCAGAGCCGCGCGGATGACGTCCGCGTGGGTCACGATCGCCACCGTCGTATCCCCGTGCACTCGCTCCAGCGCGGCCAGCGCGCCCACGCTGCGCGCCGCCACCTCCGCGATCAGCTCGCCCCCCGGGATCCGCATCCCGCCGCGGAATTCATGAAAATGACGCCAGGACGGCTGCCGCTTGAGACTCTCGATCTCGACCCCCGTCCAGTCACCAAAATCCACCTCGATCAGGCTCGGCAAACACTCAACGGGCTGCCGCAACGCCCGGGCGAGCGGCGTGGCGGTCTCCACCGTCCGCTCCAGCGGGCTGCTGTATACAGCGACGAGCTCGGCCCCGGCGAGCCGCCCGGGAATCCGCTCCGCCTGGGCGCGGCCCTGCGCGTTGAGGTGAACCGGACGTCGGCCCGAGAGAATCTGGCCGGTCTCGTCGGTCGTCCCGTGACGCACGAGGAGGAAGGTGGTCATGTGGCCTCTCCGGGGGTGTGGCTCGAACTGCCCAGGCGATGTTCGACTCGCGTGGGTTCCAAAAGGCTGCTACATACAATGGGGGCACTGATTCGGTGAAGATGTCGAGACGACCGAGGAGTCGGAATGGATGCGCGGCGGCAGCGGGTCGTGTGGGGCAACGTCCCGGCAGCGGGAGCGGGGACTCGGATTCAGCCCCTCGCCTTTTCAAAGGAACTGCTGCCGGTCGGCAGCCCGGGAGAGGACGGCACCGATCGGCCCCGGGCGGTGGCGGAGTACCTGCTCGAGCGGATGACGCTCGCGGGTGCGGATCGGATCGGTTTCATCGTCTCACCAGGCAAGACGGACATCGTCGAATACTTCGCCGTCGGACGGAGCTCCGCACACCTGAGCTTCGTCGTCCAGCCGGTGCCCGCCGGACTGTGCGACGCCATCTTCCATGCGGCCCCGCTGGTGGGCGCCGCAGACTGGGTCCTCGTCGGCTTGCCCG
>JACDDX010000103.1 GCA_013816685.1 Gemmatimonadales bacterium | reverse complement strand
ATTGTGAACCGGGATGGAGCGCTCCGCCCGGGAATGTTCGTCACCGCCCGCATCGTGCCGCGTGGCCAGACGCGCCTGAGCGTGCCCGAGGGCGCAGTCCTGCCGACCGGCACGCAGAACCTCGTCTTCGTCAACCGCGGCGACGGCGAGTTCGTCCCGCGCGAGGTCGCGGTCGGTGCCCGTGGCGATTCATTGATCGAGATCACCCACGGGCTCAAGGCCGGCGACGAGGTCGTCGCTTCGGCCACCTACCTGCTCGACTCGGAGTCGAATCTCGGTGCGGCGATGCAGGGGCTGATGCTGCAGATGGGGATGGGGCTCGACATGGGCGGAATGAAGACCGGCGGCGGCGATGGAGGCGACATGAAGGGGATGAAAGGCACGAAGCGGACGGACAACATGGAGGGAATGAAGATGGACACGGGAGGCCACCGGTGATCGCCCGCCTGATCGCCTGGTCCATCTCGCGGCGCGGCCTTGTGGCGGCGTTTGCGCTGGCCCTGCTGGTAGCGGGCGGGCTGTACGTCCGCTCGATGCCGGTCGATGCCATTCCGGATCTGTCGGACGTCCAGGTCATCGTCTACACCGACTACCCCGGCCAGGCGCCGCAGGTCGTCGAGAACCAGGTCACGTATCCACTCGTCACCGCGCTCCTCGGGGTGCCCCGTACCAAGGTCGTGCGGGGGCAGTCGATGTTCAGCAGCTCCTTCGTGTACGTCATCTTCCAGGAGGGTACCGACCTCTACTGGGCGCGCTCCCGGGTGCTCGAGCGGCTCAACGCGGTGCAGTCCAAGCTCCCCGCTGGAGCGAAGACCGAGCTTGGCCCCGACGCGACCGGCGTGGGCTGGGTGTACCAGTACGCCCTCGAAGGGGCGGGCCAGACGCCGGCGCAGTTGCGGACCATCCAGGACTTCCAGATCCGGTACGCATTGCAGGGTGTGCCCGGCGTCGCCGAAGTCGCCAGCATCGGCGGCTTCGTACGGCAGTATCAGGTCCTCCTCGATCCCGCCCGGCTCCAGGCCTTTGGCGTGACGGCACCGCAGATCGTGGAGGCGATTCGGAGCTCCAATCAGGACGTGGGTGCCCGAACGATCGAAGTGGCCGGCAGCGACTACGCGGTTCGCGGGCTCGGCTACTTCCGCGGAATTGCGGACATCGCTGGCGTCGCGGTAGGCTCGGGCGAGAGAGGACGGCCGGTCCGGGTTGGGGACGTGGCGCAGGTAACGATCGGTCCCGATCTCCGTATCGGCATCGCCGAGCGCAACGGGCGCGGGGAAGCGGTCGGGGGGGTCGTGGTGATGCGGGTCGGCGCCAACGCGCTCGAGGTCGTCAACGGGATCAAGGCCAAGCTGGCCGAAATCGAGTCCTCGCTGCCCAAAGGTGTGCGGGTGGTGACGACCTATGACCGCACTGAGCTCATCCATCGCTCGATCAATACACTCTACCGGACGCTGCTCGAGGAGTCGCTCATCGTCGGCCTCGTCTGCGTGGTGTTCCTCCTGCATGGGCGGAGTGCCCTCGTGGCGATCGCAACGCTTCCGCTCGGCATCCTGGCCGCGCTCGCCCTCATCCGGTGGATGGGGATCAACGCGAACATCATGTCGCTGGGCGGGATCGCCATCGCGATCGGGGCGATGATCGACGCGGCGATCGTCATGATCGAGAACCTGCACAAGCACGTCGAGCATGAGCCCGACCGACCGCACTGGGACCGGGTGCTCGCGGCTTCGAAGGAGGTAGGACCGGCGCTGTTCCTGTCCCTGCTCATCATCACGCTGTCGTTCCTGCCGGTCTTCACGCTGGAAGACCAGGAGGGCAGGCTGTTCCGACCCCTGGCGCTCACCAAGACGTTCGCCATGGCATCGGCGGCGCTGCTGTCGATCACCATCGTGCCAGTCCTCATGGGATTCTTCATCAAGGGAAAGATCCGCCCCGAAGCGGCCAACCCGATCAACCGCTGGGCGGCCAGGCTGTATCGGCCGGTGCTGCGCTGGGCGCTTCGGGCGCGGGTGCTCGTCATTGTCGGTGCCGTCGTCGTGCTGGGGGTGACGCTGGTGCCGTTCAGTAGCTTGGGGAGTGAGTTCATGCCACCCCTCCGGGAGGGGAGCCTGATGTACATGCCGAACACCCTGCCAAGCGTCTCGCTCTCGCAGCAGCGCCGGATGCTCCATGTGCAGGACAGCATCCTCATGAGCTTCCCGGAAGTGGCGTCGGTGTGGGGCAAGGCCGGACGAGCCAACACCGCAACCGATTGGGCGCCGGTCTCCATGGTGGAGACGACCGTCAACCTCAAGCCGGAATCGGAGTGGCGTTCGGGCAGGACTCAGGACGAGTTGATCGCCGAGCTGGATCGGGCGCTCCGCATCACGGGGGCCGTGAATAGCTGGACGATGCCGATCAAGAACCGCACGGACATGCTCTCCACCGGAATCCGGACGACGCTCGGGGTCAAGATCTTCGGGCCGGACCTCGAGACGATTCAGCGGATCGGCCACGACATCGAGGGGGCGCTCGCATCGGTCCGCGGCACGGCCAGCATCTACGCCGAGCGGTCATTCGGCGGACGGTATCTCGATATCCGGCCGCGGGCCGATGCGCTGGCCCGCTACGGCCTGACCACTGGCGACGTCCAGCAGATCTTGTCGATGGCGCTGGGCGGCGATCAGGTCACGACCACGGTCGAAGGGCGAGAGCGCTTTCCGGTGCAGGTCCGCTACGCCCGAGATTTCCGGGACAGCCCCGAGGCGATCGGCCGGCTGCTGGTGAGCGGCAAGGAGGGAATGCAGATCCCACTGGCGCAGGTCGCCGATATCGGCTTCGCTCCGGGCGCGCCGATGATCCGGAGCGAGAACGGCTACCTCAACGATCTGGTGTCGATCGACGTCCGCGGCCGCGACGTCGGCGGGTATGTCGCCGAGGCGAAAGGCGTGGTGGCGCGGCGGGTGAACATCCCTCCCGGCTACCGGCTCCAGTGGAGCGGACAGTATGAGGCGCTCCAGCGGGTCAAGTCGCGCCTGGCGGTAGTGGTTCCGCTGACGTTGGCCGTCATCGCCTTGTTGCTCTACCTCAACTTCGGCACGGTGGTGGAGACAGTCATCGTCATGTTGTCGCTCCCGTTCGCGCTGGTCGGCGGCGTGTGGGCGATGTGGCTGCTCGACTATAACCTCTCGATTGCGGTCGCGGTCGGTTTCATCGCGCTGGCGGGCGTGGCGGCCGAGACTGGCGTCGTCATGCTGCTGTACCTGGACCATGCGTGGGCGGACATCACTCAGGGCGGAAGGCGTCCGACCAGGGCCGAGCTGGTCGGCGCCATCGAGCACGGAGCCGTCAACCGCCTCCGACCCAAGCTCATGACGGTAGCGGCAATCATGCTGGGCCTGCTGCCGGCGTTGTGGAATCACGGGACCGGGGCCGAAGTGATGCAGCGCATCGCAGCGCCGATGATTGGCGGGATGGTGACATCCACCGTGCTGACGCTGGTCGTGATTCCGGCCCTGTACTACCTCTGGCGCCGGCGTGGGCTCCAAGGCTCAGAGGACGATGCGCTCTGGGCGCCACGGGGAAGACAGAATGACGCCAGCGTGTCCATCGCGTAATTCGCCTCTCCTGAAGTGATGAAGCAGTGTGACATGGGGAGAAGGAACCCACACCAGAACTGCAAGGAGTCGATCATGATGAACGCACACGGAGCCCTGCTCATGGGGGCGTTGCTGCTGGCGGGATGTGATCCCAGTGGGAGCGAGTCAAAAAACAGCAGCACCGGGACGGCGTCGGCCACGGCCGGCGCCGATACCGGCGCGATCCGGACGGACCGGATGGATTCCGGGGGCATGGGAATGAGCGGCATGCAGGGCCGCGGGCAGGGGATGAGCATGATGTCGATGATAGGTGCGCACATGGATTCCATGCAGCGCATGCAACCGGCACAGATGCACGCGATGATGGCTATGCACCAGGACATGATGGCGCGAATGATGGACAACATGGGCGGAGACATGCGTGGGATGCACATGAAGCCCGACGCATCGTGAAGCGCGGGTGCGGCGCCTTCTGGCACAGCATGAAAAAATGATGAGCACGTAGCGTGTTCGGCGGACGTCGCTCCCGCCCGCCCGGGCTTCGCCTTTCTGGGACTGCCCGGTGCTCCCTGGGGGTGCGGCGCCGCCCCGGTGACGGACCGGCCGGATGAACGTTCAACCGTCCCTCTGGGTCGAAGAGCCGCCTATCCGGCCCCCGGTATGGCAACCGTGGCTTGCGATTGCGCTGTTCGCGTTCCTGTCTCATTTCGCATGGGAGATTTTTCAGACTCCGTTTTACGCCTCCATGGCCGAGGCCAGTCATTGGGCGGCCGTGCTGCGCTGCACGCGCGCCACCGCGGGGGATGTGGTGATCGCCGAGCTCGCCTACGTGTCGGGGGCATTGGTGGCCCGCGATCGTCTCTGGCTCGGATTGGCTCGCCGCACGGTTCCATTCGCGGCCTGTCTGGGCCTTGGACTCGCAGTCACCATCGCCCTCGAATGGTGGAACGTGTATGTCCGAGGATCGTGGGCGTACAGCACCGCCATGCCGGTATTCCTGGGGATCGGGGTGAGCCCGCTTCTCCAGTGGATATTGCTCCCTCCCGTGACCCTCTGGCTGGCGCGCCGCCACTTGGGAAGGGAACTGGGTGCATGAGCTGTTTTGGCGATTCCACCTTGTGATCGGCCGGCCGAGCGGGAACCAGCGGGCATGGGTCAGTACTCGAGCTTGCCCGACTCAAACCACCCGTAGAGCGTGGGCGAGCCCGCCCCGCTGGAGAAGAGGAGCGGCAGGAGCCCGAGGACGGCCACGGTGGTGGTCATCAACACCGGACGGAGCCGAAGCACGGTCCCCTCATACACGGCGTCATACAGGCTCCGCCCTTCGCGCCGGAGCGCGTTGATGTAGCTCACCAGCACCACGCCGTTGAGCACCGCCACGCCGAAGAGGGCGATGAAGCCGACCGATGCCGGTACGGACAGGTACTGACGCGAGAGGGCAAGTCCCACAATGCCGCCGATGAGGGCGAACGGTACGTTCAGAATGATCAGTGCTGCATGCCTGAGTGAGCCAAAGCTCGAGAAGAGCGGCAGGTAGATCAGCCCGATCGCGATGGGCACAATGACAGCCAGGCGTTTCGTCGCCCGCTGCTGGTTTTCGACTTGCCCGCCCCAGATGAGGAATCAGTCCGGTGGGAGCTTAACCCGGGCGCGATCGTGCTGCCTGACCGGCCTGCGGGTTTCTGCCCGCCCTGAGCTGCCCCTTTTTTTGGGTTCAGCCGGCGTACCTTGACATTTTCATATCCGCCCACGCAGTTTCGATCCGCCTCCACGGATATGATAGGTCGCCATCGATGGTCGCTACGCCCGCACCCGTCCTCGCAGAGCTCGACGTCCTCTTTAGGGGGTTCGCCGACCCAACTCGCATCCGCGTGCTGAACCTTCTCGCCGCGGGTGAGCTGTGCGTCTGCGACATCGTCGCGATTCTTGAACTCCCGCAGTCCACCGTCTCGCGCCACTTGGGGTACCTGCTGCGATCCGAGCTCGTCGAGGTGTCCCGCGGGTGGAAGTTCGCACATTACCGCTTAGCCGAACCTGGCAACACCGTCCACCGCACCCTGCTCAACTGCGTGCGCACGTGCTTCCGCGGAATCAGGACGCTCGACCGCGAGCGGGCCGAGGCGGAGATGCGTGTGCGAGAGCGCAGGGCCGAGCCGTGCTGACCCTGTCCGCCGACAGGCCCGCAGTGCTCGACCGTCCCATGCTGCCCGAGGCTTCCTATGATCCATCCCATTGAGCTCGAGATCCCCGGCCGGGCCAGCGCCTCCGCCGAGGCGGCGCGCCCCCCGCTGACGATGCTGTTCCTGTGCACCCAAAATTCTGCCCGAAGCCAGATGGCCGAGGCGCTTCTGCAGTGGAAAGGGCGCGGTCGCTTTGTCGCTGCGAGCGCGGGGGCGGTGCCTGCTGATGCCGTGCACCCGACGGCCCTCGGTGTGCTCGCCGCGCATGGGTACGAGTGGCGGGGGCGACCCAAGGGGCTGGCCGACGTTGGTCAGGAGAGGTGGGATTTCGTGATCACGCTCTGCGACCGCGCCCGCGAGACGTGTCCGAACCTGCCGGGGCAGCCGGTGTACGCGCACTGGGGACTTCCTGATCCCGCCGCGGTGGAGGGGGACGAGGCGGCGCGTGTCCAAGCGTTCGAGCAAGCGTTTCTCTACCTCGGGCGCCGCATCGATCTGATGCTCGCTCTGCCGCTTGAACGACTCAAGCGCGCGGCCGCCCAGCAC
>JACDDX010000102.1 GCA_013816685.1 Gemmatimonadales bacterium | reverse complement strand
GTACCGGAAGCTGCCGGGCCACACCGAGCTCGTCATACACAGGCGAGGTCAGCTCGAGATAGGCCATCTCACCGGGGCCCGCCACGTAGGCCACGGTCGGCAGCAGCGCGCTCTCGACCACCGGCCGGAGGAGCACGTTCGGCGAGAGCCGCTCGGGCTCGCGCGCGGCGATGCCACGCAATTCCTGGAGTTCGAGTCGCTCTCGCCCACGGCGGCTCGCAAACCCATCCCCGTCGACAATCAGCCGGTCGCGCCCGGCCGGCCCTTCCAGCATGACGAGACTGGCGCCGTCGCCCAGCGCAACCGCAGGCTCGTGCCCGGCGGCGCGCCACCCGGTTGCCAGGGCGCCGAGCGCGGCGTCCAGCGGACCTGCCTGCTCGAGCGCGCGGATCAGGAGCGGCGCGGTCGCACGCTTCACCGCCGGGTGCGAGCTCTCGATGCACACGATCCCGGCGGGCGCGAGCAGCTCCGCGAGCGAGCCGGCAAACGCCGCGGCGACCGTGGCGTCAGGCACCCAATAGCGGCGCAGCCAGTCGAGCGTCGCCTCGCGAAACTCCGATGCGGGCAGGCTCTCGCCCAGTTGCCGCAGGACATCCTCGATCGCCGCGCCCAGCGGCTGCCGGTACATCGGCGTGAGTGGCGCGTCGGGCGGTCTCGGCGGCAGCGCGCCGGTCATCAGCCCGCCGTCGCCGGCGATCCAGGTGGCCCGGCTCGCCTCGGCGAAGTCATGGTCGTCGCCCGCGACCCAGAAGATGGGCACGACCGGCCGCTGCCAGCGCCGTTCCAGCTCGGCGGCGAGCGCGGCGGCCGACAGCGCTTTGTAGATCGTATACAACGGCCCGGTGAACAGCCCGGGCTGCTGACCGGTCGTCACCGCAAGGACGGACGGATCCCGAAGCCGCTCGATCGTCGGGCCGATTCTAGGCGCGCTGATACAGGCTGCGAGGAGCGCGGGGTCCAACCCGCCCTGACGCGGCACCGGCATTCGCAGTTCCATCGGAAGCGGCGTCGAGACAAGCCGGAGGGTCATGCCGGGGATCGTCCCATGAGGATGCTCCGCGGCGAGGCGTCAGACGGCCTCCCCGCATCGTAGTCGCCGAAGCGATGGCTCACCGCGATGCCGCGCGCCTCGAGCATGGCGGTCATCTCGTCGGGTCGGAAGAGGCGCACCCGCTCCACATAGGAGCGGCTGGCAGAGTCGATGGTCTTGATGACGTGCCGGCCGTCGGGCGACATCGAGCGGGTGACGTGCGCGGGCTCACCGTCGCCCAGCGCCACCGTCTCGCGCGGCACGAGACCGGCGCGGACCGCGGCGGGATTGAGGAAGTCGATGACGAACCAGCCACCCGGCCGCAGCGCGGCGGTCATCTCGGTCAGCGCGAGTGCGTGCTCCTCGTCGCGCTCGAAATAGCCGAAGCTGGTGAACAGGTTGACGACGAGGTGCATCGAGCAGGGCCGCACGGGAATCCGGCGCATGTCGGCCCGCACCAGCCAGGCGTCCGTCGTCGCCTGGGCCACGCGGAGCAGCACCGCCGACAGATCGAGCCCGACACACTCGGCGCCGACCCGGCGGAAGGCCCGCGCGTGCCGGCCCGCGCCGCACGCGACATCGAGGACGCGCCACCCCGGCTCCAACCCGACGGTGCGGACGATGAGGGCCGTGATGCGCTCGGCCTCCTCGTCATTGCGGTGGGGATAGAGCCGGAGATAATCCTCACCGAAGGAATCGCGGAACCACTCGGTCACGGGGCGGTCACGCGTCGCCAGCCCGGTGGTCGGCACCTTTATGATACGGCTCGCCGCGCAGAATGGTGAACGCCCGGTAAAGCTGCTCGACGACAATGACGCGCGCGAGCTCATGCGGCATCGTCAGCGGCCCGAGGCTCCAGCGGGCGGCGCATCGAGCGAGAAATTCCGGCGCCAGGCCGGTGGACCCGCCGATCGTCAGGCTGACCGGCCGCGCGGCGAGGAGCCAGCGCTCCACCTCCCCGGCCAGCTCCGTGCTCGACCACGCGTGTCCCTGCCGACTCAGCGCGATCCTGAACGCTCCCTCCGGGATCCGGGCGTCGATCCGGCGCGCCTCCAGCGTCTGCTGTGCCGTCAGCGTGGGCTCGCGGCTCGCTTCGCGGACCTCGTGCTCGGCGAAGCGCACGTAGCGGGAGAGCCGTCGCGCGTACTCGTTGCAGGCCTCGCGGTAGAACGGACGCAGCTTCCCCACCGCAACGAGCACGAGTTCCATCGACGGTTACGCGTACATCCCGCGAAGCCGGTGCACCGCCGCGACCCGTTCGATTGCCTGCATGTAGGCGCCGATCCGCATGTTCAACCCGAAGCGCCCCGACATCCCGGCCACCTCCGCGAACGACTCGACCATGATGCGCTCGAGTCGCTGGTTCACGGTGGGCTCGTCCCAGAAGTACCCAGCCCGATTCTGGACCCATTCGAAGTAGCTGACGGTGACGCCACCGGCGTTGGCCAGGATGTCGGGGATGACGAACACGCCGTTTTCTTCGAGGATCCGGTCCGCGCCGGCCGTCGTCGGACCGTTCGCGCCCTCGCAGATGATGCGGGCCTTGATCCGGGCGGCGTTCTGGCTGGTGATGACGTTCTCGAGCGCCGCAGGGACCAGCACGTCGCAATCTATGGTGAGCAGTTCGGCGTTGGTGATGTGTTCGGCGTCGCGGTACTCGCTGAGCAGACGATGCTGGCGGGAATGCTGCATCACGTCGCGCAGCTTGAGTCCGTCCGGATTGTAGACCGCGCCCGACTTGTCGCTGACCGCAACGATCTTCATGCCCTGCTGTTCCATGAGCTGCGCGGCCACCGAGCCCACGTTGCCGAACCCCTGCACAGCCACCCGCGTCCCCTGAATCGGCAGACGGAGGCGTTTGAGCGCCTCGCGGGTCACGATCATGCAGCCGCGTCCGGTCGCTTCCCGCCGGCCCAGCGAGCCACCCATCGAGACGGGCTTGCCGGTGACCACGGCGGTGACGGTGTGACGCTTGTGCATGGAGTAGGTGTCCATGATCCACGCCATCACCCGCTCGTTCGTGTTCACGTCCGGCGCGGGGACGTCCGAATCCGGACCGAGCACCTCGATGATGGTGGCGGTGTATCGCCGGGTGATCCGCTCCAGCTCTGCATTGGACAGTTGGGAGGGATCGCAGACGACCCCGCCCTTGGCCCCGCCGAAGGGAATGTTCACCACGGCGCACTTCCACGTCATCCAGGCCGCCAGCGCCTTGACCTCGTCGAGCGTGACGTTCAGGTCGAAGCGGATCCCGCCCTTGGCCGGCCCCCGCGACGTGTTGTAGAGCACCCGGTAGCCGGTGTAGACCTCCACCTCGCCGCTGTCGCGCAGAAACGGTACCGACACGATGATCTGCTTTTCCGGACTCCGCAGCACCTTGTAGAGTCCGGGATCGAGGCTGAGCTTCTGCGCCGCGAAGTCGAAGCGCGACATCATGGACTCGAACGGATTCTCTTCGCCGAGGAACATGTCCTTGTCGGGACGGATCAGATTCTGAGGAACGTTGGTGGGACTGGTCATAGGCGGTCGGGGCGGTCTCCGTGGTGAATTAGACGCGCGGAGCCGTGGTCACGACGGCGTCGAGCGCGGCGGCCAGTGCGGGGCCGCCGGATTCCCATTCCAGATCCAGCACCGCCACCAGCGGCTCGGGGGCCATGGCGGGCCAGCGATCGCGCAGCTTGACGGCGTCCTTCTGCGTGACGGCAACGAAGTCCGCGCGTCGTGCGGCGTGCGCCAGCCACGCGACATCGGTGGCCTGATACTCGTGGTGGTCGCGCCACGTAGCCACCTGCACCTGCGCACCGGTCGCCTTGATCTGCGCGACAAAGGCGTCCGGGTCGGCGATGCCCGACGCCGCCACGACCCGCTTTCCCGCCAGAGTGGACACATCGTGACAGGTGCCGCTCACCAGACCGGTGAGCCGACGCAGCCCGAGGTGGGCGATCGCCACCGGGCCCGGCACCCAATCGGTCAGCTCGGCGGCCAGCATCGCGGCGGCATCGGCGGTTGCCCGCTTCCGCGTCACGATAACGACGTCGGCCCGCGCCAGCGCGGACAGTCCCTCGCGCCATGGCCCCGCCGGAAGCGCCCATCGCACGGCGCGCGTCGTCTCCGCGCTGACCACCGCGATGTTGAGATCGCGTCGGACGTCGAGCCGCTGATAGGCGTCGTCCAGCACCAGCACATCGGCGCCGCTCGCCGCCGCCGCTACGCCGCCGGCAAGCCGATCCGGATCGACGACGACCCGGGCCTCGGGCACCGACTCCTGATGAACCAGCGCCTCGTCACCGCCGTAGCCCCGCAGGAGAATGCCGGGGATGAGGCCGCGGGCAACGTAGTGACGCGCGACCCAGATGGCTACCGGGGTTTTACCGGAGCCACCCACCGTCAGATTGCCGATCGCCACGGACGGCAGGGGCAGCGCCGCGCTCTTGAGCCAGCCCCGTTGATACGCCTGACGACGCACTTCCATCGCGCCGCTCCACAGTCCGCTGACGGGCAGGAGCGCGAGTCTGGCCGTGCGCGCATCCATCCGCCGACTCGTCCAGAGCCAACGGATCAATCGGTGGGTGTCGCCTCGTCTTGCCATGCCGCTCCCGCGATGGCCGCCAGCGCCTGCTCCGCCCGGGTGACGCCCGCCGCCAGCCCGGCGTCGCCTGGCGCTACCTCGAAGGGCTCGCCGTAGCTGATACTGAGCCGGCTGCCCGGCTTGGGAATCATGAATCGGTCCCACGAATGTAACCGCCACAGGCGATCCGCCGTGGCGTGGAGAGGGATCACGGCTGCCCCGGCCCGCTGGGCGGCGGCCACCGCGCCGGCTTTGAGCTGCCGCCGAGGGCCGCGCGGACCGTCGGGCGTGAAGGCGACGGCGTGGCCCGCCCGCAACTCGCGGACGGCACCGAGCAGGGCACGCGTCGCCCCGCGGGTGCTCGAGCCGCGGACGGCACGATAGCCGAGCGAGAGGGCGACATCGGTGAGATACTGCCCGTCCCGTGCTTCGCTCACCACGATGGCGATGCCCTGCGCGCGATGCTGCCAGAGGAGCGGGAGCAGCGCTTCGTGCCAGAGGAGGAAGACATGCGGCGCGCGCCGCTCATAGATGGCGCGCCACCGCCCTTCGTTGTAGGTCCGGATGCGCCACGTGGCGGCCAGCGCGCGGAGCGCAGGGCCGGACAGCACCCGCGCCGTGCCGGGCGAAAGCCGGACCTTCACCGCTCGAGGAGATCGACCGCGAGGCAGACGACCCGGCCCGAGGCACCGGGCGATCCGAGTCGCTCGCGCACCAGCGCCAGTCCCTCGCGCTGGGCCCGGGTTCGCGGATCATCGGGATCGAGCAGTGGACGGATCGCGGCGGCGAGGTCGCCGGCATTGGCCCGCTCCTGCAGCAGCTCGGGCACGACTTCACGGCCGGCAACGAGGTTGACCAGACTCACCCAGCGCACGGTGCGCAGCCGCTGAAAGACCTGCCACGTCAGCACGTGCACCCGATAGGCCACGACCATGGGAGTGTCGGTGAGCGCCGCTTCGAGAGTCGTGGTTCCCGATTTCGCGAGGGTCGCATCGGCCGCGGCCAGGAGCGCGGCGGGATGGCCGCTCACGATCTCGATCGGACCGGCGTCGGGATAGCTCTCGCCCTCACGGCCGGCGACGAGCACCCGATCACACCGGCCCTCATGCAGCAGTCGCAGGCCTGCGTCGCGGAATGGCGCCCAGAGTCGTCGCACCTCCTGCGATCGGCTGCCCGGAAAGAGTCCCAGCACCCGGGCCTCAGGAGCGATGCCGAAGTGCTCGCGGGCCGCCAGACGGGTCGGACGCGGGCCGTCGTCGACCAGCGGGTGCCCGACGTAATCGCTTCGGACGCCCAGTGCCTCGAAGAAGCTCTCCTCGAACGGCAGCACGACGGCGACGCGGTCCACGGCGGCAGCCAGCCGCCGCGCGCGCCCCGGACGCCAGGCCCAGAGCTGCGGCGCGATGTAGTAGAGCACCCGCGCGCCGTGGCGGCGAGCCGCTTCGGCCAGTCGCACATGGAAGCCCGGGTAGTCGATCAGGATGACGAGGTCGTAACGGCCGGCGCGGAAGTCATTCGAGAGCGAGCGGAGCAGCCGGACGTGCGCGCGCAGCTTGGTCACCACTTCCACCAGACCGAACGCCGCCAGTCCCTCCATCCGATGCCGCATCACGGCGCCCGCCGCCGCCATCAGCGGACCGCCAAGCGCCTCGATCAGCGCCCGTGGGTAGCGCGCCCGGAGTGCCCGGATGATGGCCGCGCCGTGCAGATC
>JACDDX010000101.1 GCA_013816685.1 Gemmatimonadales bacterium | reverse complement strand
GGCAAGAGCGCTCCGACAGCGCCAGACTCCGGCCGAAGCGCTCGCCAGGGACTGCCTCCGCGACCGCCGCTGTCTCGGCTTCAAGTTCCGCCGCCAGCACGTCATCCGCGGGTTCATCGTGGACTTTTACTGCCCGGAGCTGCGCCTGGTGATCGAGGTGGACGGCCCCATCCACCTGCGACACGACATCGCCTGCCGCGATCGCTACCGGACCCACGTGATCGGGCGCCTGGGCATCACGGTCCTCCGGCTACGGAAGGACGAGATATCCGCTGAGTGCCTTGCGGAACTCGTGGGTGCTATTCGCGCTGCACGTAGATCTCCCCGCCCCGCTCCCGGAACTCGGCCGACTTGCCCTCCATCTCCTTCGCGTACGCCCGCACGTCCTGGGTAATCTGCATCGAGCAGAACTTGGGTCCGCACATCGAGCAGAAATGCGCGGCCTTGGCGCCGTGGGCCGGCAGGGTCTCGTCATGAAAGGCGCGCGCCGTCACCGGGTCGAGCGCCAGATTGAACTGGTCCTCCCACCGGAAATCGAATCGCGCCCGGCTCAGAGCGTCATCCCGGGCCTGCGCGCTCGGATGCCCCTTGGCCAGGTCGGCGGCGTGGGCCGCGATCTTGTAGGCGATCACTCCCGCCTTCACGTCGTCGCGGTTCGGCAGGCCCAGGTGCTCCTTCGGCGTCACGTAGCAGAGCATCGCCGTGCCGTACCAGCCGATCATGGCGGCGCCGATGGCGCTGGTAATGTGGTCGTAGCCGGGGGCGATGTCGGTCGTCAGCGGCCCGAGGGTGTAGAAGGGCGCCTCGCCGCACCACTCGAGCTGCTTCTCCATGTTCTCCTTGATGAGATGCATGGGCACGTGGCCCGGACCCTCATTCATCACCTGCACGCCGTGCTCCCAGGCGATCTTCGTCAGCTCGCCCTGGGTCCTCAGCTCGGCGAACTGCGCCTCGTCGTTCGCGTCGGCGATGCTGCCGGGCCGGAGCCCGTCGCCCAGCGAGAAGGACACGTCATACGCGGCCATGATTTCGCAGATCTCGCGGAACCGGGTGTACAGAAAATTTTCCTGATGGTGCGAGAGGCACCACTTTGCCAGGATGCTGCCGCCCCGGCTCACGATGCCGGTCACCCGGTGCGCAGTGAGCGGCACGTACCGGAGCAGCACGCCGGCGTGCACCGTGAAGTAGTCCACCCCCTGCTCCGCCTGCTCGATTAGCGTGTCGCGGTAGATCTCCCACGTCAGCTCCTCGGCCACGCCGCCGGTCTTCTCCAGCGCCTGATAGATCGGCACCGTCCCGATCGGCACGGCCGAGTTGCGGACGATCCACTCGCGGGTCTCGTGGATGTGCTTGCCGGTCGAGAGATCCATGACCGTGTCGGCGCCCCAGAGCGTCGCCCAGCGCAGCTTCTCGACCTCCTCGTCGATGGAGCTGGTGACGGCCGAGTTGCCGATGTTGGCGTTGATCTTGACGTGGAACGCGCGGCCGATCACCATCGGCTCGAGCTCGGGATGATTGATGTTGGCCGGAATGATTGCCCGCCCGCGCGCCACCTCCGAGCGCACCGTCTCGGCCGGCATTCCCTCCCGGATGGCGGCGAACTCCATCTCGGGCGTGATCTCACCCTGGCGGGCGTAGCGTAGCTGCGTGACCGCTCCGCGGCCCCGAAGCCGCGGCCGGCGAAGCGTAGACGGGATCAGGTCGCGGCCCTCCACCGGCGTGGGGCCCAGCGCCTCGACTTCCCGCGCGACAATCCAGTCCCGGCGCCCCGGCGGCAGTCCCTCGCGCACGTCGACACCCTGAGGGCCACTGGTGTCATACACCCGAAGCGGCGGCTCACCGCCCGAGAGCGCGATCTCCCGCATCGGGACGCGGAGTCCGCGGGAGCCGTCCACGTATACCTTCGACGAGCTGGGAAACGGCTCGCTGCTTCTGGAGTCGGAGGGCGAATCGGGGTTGGTGCGGGTAGGCAGCGGACGAATGGCCATGGGGTGCTCCTGAAGTCGGTGCCGCGCTCCCTTCGCCGGTATCAGCCGGATCAGGTTCCGAGGGTCTTCTCAATCCCGAGACCGATTTGTCACTGGGATGCCCCTGGCGGCATGCGAACCTTACACGCGGCGGCGGGCAACCGGCAACGCGCCTGGCTGCGATTCTACAATCGGATTGCAGGTATCGCCCCGGCGTACTGCGGGGTACTCTTCCGTGCCACTGCTTCCCTGCCGCTCCCGGAGGTTTTCCCCGGCGCCATGAGGTTCAGAAGTGCATCGCTCCGCGCTCAGCTCCACCGGTGCCCTCCGCATCGTCGTCACCGACGACGATCCCATGGTGCTCGCCGCCATCGTCATTGGACTCCGCGAGGCCGGCCACTGCGTCTTCGCCGCCTACGACGGGGAAGCTGCCCGAGAGCTGGCGACGCTGATCCCCGGGATCGACCTGCTGATCACCAACACCCGCATTGGCGGACACAAGGCCCCATGGCTCATCCGCCAGGTCAGGCTGCAGAAGCCCGCCATGCCGATTCTGCACATCGCGACCGGCGACACGATCGACGAGCCGCTTCCTCCAGACGTCCACACGGTGCGCGCGCCGTTCACGCCGGACGTTCTGTTAGACCAGATCCACGCACTCCTGGCCCGGAGAGCGGGCATCGGTGGCATCGCCGGCAGCATCGCGCCATCGAACGCACCTGCCGCTCGGGTTGACAACAGCTCAATTCGCCCGTAGCGTATAAGCATGCGAGACGCGTTGTACTTTATGCTTGCCGCCCGCAACACACGCCCCGAGGTCCTCGCGTGTTGTTGTATGGCCATGCCGGTTCTGAGCGGCACGACCTAGCGGCGCGCGTTTTACCACGTAGTGGTATCCGGCCCGCAGGTCACCTCCTGCGGGCCTTTGTGTTTGTGGGAGTCGGAGGTGCACGGCACGTGGCATCACCCTGGATCGACCCGGCACAGCCGGACGCCGCATGGGAATCGGCGGCGCCGCCCCGGCTGGTCGCCTGGGCGCTCGAGCGCTTCCGGCACCAGCGGATGGTGCTGACCACCTCGTTCGGGATGGAAGGGTGCGCGCTGATCGACATGGTGGCGGGCCACGGCGTCCCGCTCGACGTGGTGTATCTGGACACGATGTTTCTGTTCCCGGAGACGTACGCGCTCCGCGACCGGATGGCGGCGCGCTATCCGCACCTCGCGTTCGTGAATCGGGGGACAACGCTCGAACCGGAGGCCCAGGCCGAGCAGTACGGCGCCGAGCTCTGGCGGCACGATCCCGATCGCTGCTGCGCCATCCGGAAGGTCGAGCCGATGCAGAGCGCGCTGGCGGGCGCGGACGTGTGGCTCACCGGGCTGATGCGGATCCAGTCGCCATCGCGGTCAGCGCTGCCCGTGGTCACGTGGGACTGGCAGTACCAGGTGCTCAAGGTGAGCCCGCTCGCGAGCTGGGACCGCGCTAGGGTCTGGGACTACGTGCAGCGCCACGGCGTGCCGTACAACCCGCTGCACGAGCGGGGCTACCCCACGGTCGGGTGCACGCACTGCACCGCACCCGTGGCCGGCTCGGTTCCCGGCGAGTACTCGCGGGCAGGCCGCTGGTCGGGAACGTCGAAGACAGAGTGCGGACTTCATTACACGGCGCAGGGAACGATCGAGAGGAAGGTCTGATGTCCGAGCAGCCGGCGGCGCCCTCCAGGGCGCAGAAGCCAGAATCCAAGGTCGAGGTCGCCAAGCGGCGCGGCCGCCAGCTTCGCGGCACGATCGGCGAGGTGCTGGCCTCCGACCGCAGTCACTTTTCGCACGACGACGTGCAGCTGCTCAAGTTCCACGGCACCTACCAGCAGGACGACCGCGACACTCGGCGGCAACGCGAGACCGCGGGTCTGGAAAAGGCGTACTCCTTCATGGTCCGCGTCGCGATCCCGGCCGGCGCCCTCGACGCGGACCAGTACCTGGCGCTCGAGTCCATCGCCGACCGCCACGCCAACGGCACCCTCCGGGTCACCACCCGGCAGGGCTTCCAGTTCCACGGCATCCTCAAGGGCGACCTCAAGGCCGCCATCGCCGAGGTCAACGAGGAGCTGCTCACCACCATCTCCGCCTGCGGCGATGTCCAGCGCAACGTCATGGGCTGCGCCGCACCGCTGGCCGATGCCGACCACGCCGCCGTCCGTGCGGTGGCCGACGCGGTCGCGCTCGAGCTGCGGCCCGCGTCCAAGGCCTACCACGAGCTCTGGCTCGATGGCGAGAAGGTGGCCTCCAGCCAGGCCGAAGAGCCGTTCTACGGCAGCCAGTACCTGCCGCGGAAGTTCAAGAGCGCGGTCGGACTCTCGGTCGACAACTGCGTCGACATCCACGCGCAGGACGTGGGACTGCTCGCCATAGTGGAGCAGGGCCGCATCCGCGGCTTCAACCTGCTGGTGGGCGGCGGGCTGGGCATGACTCACAACAAGGGCGACACCATGGCCGCGCTGGCGGAGCCGCTGGGGTTCGTGGCCACCGAGCACGCCGTCGAGTCGGTACGCCTCGTCGCCGCGATCTTCCGCGATCACGGCGAGCGCGCCGACCGCCGCCACGCGCGTCTCAAGTACCTCATCGCCGAGTGGGGAATGCCGAAGTTCCGCGACGAGTTCGTCCGGCGCGCGACGTTCGACGTGCTGCCGCCGGTTCCGCTGCCGCCACTGCCGTTCCACGATCATCTGGGCCGCCATCGCCAGGCCGACGGGCGCTGGTTCTACGGCGTCTTCATCCAGAGCGGGCGGATCGCCGACCAGGACGGCAGCCGGCTCAAGACCGCGCTGCACGAGATCGTCGCCCGCTTCCGGCCCGGCATCCGGCTCTCCGCGCAGCAGAACCTGCTGCTCACCGATCTCGACGCAGCGTCGCTCGACGCGGTCGAGCAGATCCTCCGCGACCACGGCACCGCCCCGGCCACCGAGCTCTCGGCCGCGCGGCGTTTCTCGATGGCCTGCCCCGCACTCCCGACCTGCGGGCTCGCCGTGGCGGAGTCCGAGCGCGTCATCCCCGAGGTGCTCAACCGGTTCGAGGCCGAACTCGAATCGCTGGGCGTCCGCAACGCGCCGCTTACCATCCGCATGACTGGCTGCCCCAACGGCTGCGCTCGGCCGTACACCGCCGACCTCGCGTTCGTCGGCCGGTCGCTCAACCTCTATAACGTGTACGTCGGCGGCGGCCTGGCCGGTGACCGGCTGGTCGATCTCTACCGGGCCGACGTGACGACCGAGGAGCTGCTGCCCGCGCTACGCCCGCTCCTCGCGCGTTGGGCCGCCGAGCGGCACGACGGCGAGGGCCTGGGCGATTTCTACCAGCGGCTCATGGGGATCCGCGCGCGCCGGGCGGCGCTGACCGGGCGGGAAGAACCCACCGCCGAGCGAGTGCCGATGGGGGTGCTCCAGTGAGCGCGCAGGCGCTGGTGATCGCGGCGCACGGCTCCCGGCGCGAAGCCGGAGCCAATGCCCAGATCCGCCGGCTGGCCGAATCGATCCGTGTCCGGCGGCTCTTCGACGAAGTCGCGGTCGCCTTCCATCATGGAGAGCCCGGGTTTGACACCGTACTCGACGAGATGACCGCCGAGCAGATCACCGTGGTGCCCCTCTTCACCAGCACGGGGCACTACAGTGACACGGTGCTGCCCGAGGCACTGGCGCGCAACCGCCGGTTCGCCGAGCTGCGGCTCCGGCAGAGTCCGCCGGTCGGCACCCACCTCGGCATCGCGCCGCTGGTGGCGCGCCGGGTCACCGAAGTGCTGGGGCGCGAGGGCGGCTCCCGTGCCGAGGTGTCGGTCCTGCTGGTCGGCCACGGCACGCCGCGCCATGCCGAGAGCCGGGCCGCGACGCTCGCGCTGGCCGAGACGCTCGAGCGCCGCCGCGTCGCCAGCCAGATTGTGTACGGCTTTCTCGACGACGAGCCGTCGGTCGAGGCCGCGCTCGCGGCCACGCGGCACGAGCTGGTGCTGGTGATTCCGTTCCTGATCGGAGGCGGGAATCACGCCCTGGAGGACGTGCCGCAGCGGACAGCCGGCCGGCGCGTCGTGATCGACGCCGCCGTCGGCACCCTGCCCGGAATCGAGGAGCTGGTCGTCGATCTCGCCCGGCGGAACACGCCGCCGCCGGCACCGAAGTTCCGGCGCCGCGGCCCGGTCACGCCGACCACACCGACACCGGGCACCGTACATCTCGTCGGCGGCGGGCCCGGCGATCCCGGGCTCATCACGGCGCGCGGGCTGGAGCTGCTCCGCGCGGCCGACGTCGTCGTACATGACCGGCTGATCGGCGCCGAGCTGCTGGCCGAGGCGCGCCGTGACGCGGAGCTG
>JACDDX010000100.1 GCA_013816685.1 Gemmatimonadales bacterium | reverse complement strand
AGGTCAGAGTGGAGCGCTGGGTGGAAGCGAGTGTGCGATTGCGAGTTGCAGTACGCAACGTCCCGCGGCAAAGATTCAACGCGCCCGACCCGCAGGTCCGACGGCGCGAACGATTCAGCCCGAATGAGAGCCCAGACCATGTCGAGACATCCGACGGTCGTCGTCCCCAACATCGGTCCCATGGACCATGCGTGGGATCTGCTCGGCGATTGGCAGGCTGAGTTCGAGCTGCCCGAGACCGAGCTGCCGGTACACGGACGTGTCACGTTCAACTCGTGGACCGAGGCGGAGTTGACGCTGGATCCGATCGAGGCGGCAATCGCCGGGATCCCGGCGAGCGTGCCGCTGGAACGGGCCAGCGAGGTACACCTGACCGACGCCGGCGGCGGCGCGCTGCAATGGGTGCTGCACGCGCCGTCCACCAACTGGTCGCTTCAGGCGACCATGTGGCCGGGTTCGCTCCATCTGTTCGTGCACGACGCCGACGATGACGAGGAGCAGCTCTACCGCGCCCGCGCGACGCGGGATCGCGATTACTACCTCAGGAAGTATCCGCTCGAGCGGCGGTAGGCCCCCACGCTGCGATACGGTGGTGGGCCTAGCTCACCATCGGATCGCAGCACTCCCCCACAGAAAACCCGACCCGAAGGCCGTCACCACAATCAGATCACCCGATCGCACCCGACCGCCCCGCACGCATTCGTCCAGCGCGATCGGAATGGTGGCTGCGGTCGTGTTGCCGTATCGGTCGATGTTGTTGTAGACCCGCTCGTCGTCGAGTCCCAGCTCGCGCTGCATCATCTCGGAGATCCGGAGATTGGCCTGGTGTGGCACGAGCAGGCTGAGCTCGTCCAACGTACAGCCGATCTTCGTGAGAACGGCCCGGACCGATTCGGGCATGCGCGCGACGGCGTGACGAAACACTTCCTTCCCATCCATCGCCAGAAACTGGCGTCCCTGCTCCAGGTGCTCCGCCGTGATGCGCGGGTGGTATTTCGAGCCGGGGCTGTCCACCCAGAGCTTCTCCGCATGCTGCCCATCGGCGTGCAGATCAAAGGCGAGCAGGCCGGGTCCATCAGCCGGACTGGGCCCCAGTACCGCCGCCCCGGCGCCGTCCGCGAAGATGACTGCCGTATTTCGTCCCCGGCTCGACACATCGAGCGCGGTGGACTGGACCTCGGCGCCGACCACCAGCACATGGCGGAAGAGTCCGCTCCGGATCCAGCCATCCGCCACCGAGAGACCGTACACGAACCCCGCACACTGGGTGCGGATGTCGATCGCGGGAATCGTGGCGGCGCCGAGCCGACGCTGGAGGAACACGCCGTTGCCGGGGGCGAAGTGATCGGGGGTGGAGGTCGCATAGACGATCGCGTCGAGATCGCCGGGGGCGAGCCCGGCCATGTCGAGCGCCCGGGTCGTCGCCGTATGGGCCAGCTCGGTTCCGGTCTCGCCCTCCCGCACCCAGCGCCGTTCGCGGATGCCGGTGCGCGTCCGGATCCACTCATCGCTCGTGTCCATGATGCCGGCGAGCTCGTCATTGGTAACGACACGGTCGGGCACGGCGAGGCCGGTGCCGAGGATTCGGGCGCGGGTCATCGAGTTGGCCTGGTGAGTGAAGCGCGAATACTAGCGCGGCGTGCGGCCCACGCTCCCCAGATCCAGAGAAGCCAGCTCGACGCGAGCGCCGGACTCATCGAGCGCCATGCCTCCCACAGCGCACCTATCGGGGTCAGCCAGCCCGGCCAGCCGCTCTCGGCGCGCAGGCGGTGGCGCTCCACGATCGTCACCGCGTCGACGCCGCCGGTGCGGAGCCGCGTGAGTATGGCGCGGCAGGGATCGACAGTCGCCGGCGCCGCGGGCACCGGGACCAGGTTCCAGACCATGTTGGTGGCCCCCCAACCGTGGGAGTCGCTCACGCCGATGACGAACAGCCCGTTGCGGCGGGCCAAGGCGATGATGCTGTCGCGGCGAGCGGCGGTGATCTCGTTCGCCCTGGGTGAGGCGTTCACGATCTCGATGCCGTCGAGGCCGGCGGCCGCGAGCGCCTCCAGCCGGTCGCGGTGGTTACGTTCGTACTCCGGCAGCGATGCGACCGAGAGCGCACCGTAGGCGGCGTCGCTGGTCTGGAGCAGGGCGAGCAGCTCGTCGAGCGAGCCGTTGTAGCGGGAGTGGTCCACCGCCGCCCTGTCGCCGAGCAGGACGATGTGCGCCCGCCAGGCGCTGATCTCGATGCCAGGGCAGAGCCATGGTGGGGCCACCGGCGGCGTGCGCGGCTGTCCCACCACGGTGTTATGGTCCGTGAGGAAGACGGCGTCGAAGCCCGCGCGTCGGTGCCAGCGCCGGTTCGCCGCCGCATCGAAGCCGCGCATGAGCGTGCCGCGAACGTCGTGCGACACGCTGGTGTGACTGTGGAAGTCCACGACGGCATTGCCGGAAGGCACCCCACGCAGCGCCAGCATCGGGCGGTGCCAGAGCAGTCCGCCAATGATGAACGCGACCAACACCGATAGCGCGAGCATTGCGGTCGCCGACTCCCGCCGCCACGACGTGCCTCGCAGCCGGCCCCGGACGGCGCGCCAGACGGCATAGAGCAGGAGGCAGCCGAGCAGGAAACCGCGGAGCCGGCTCATCGGCAGCATCGAGACCGCGTCCCAGGTCGTGAACAGCGGCGCCAGTGCCATGTAGAGCGGCGGCGCCTCGAGCCGGATTGATGGACCGATTGGGGTGCCGAGCGGATTGCCGAGCGCGGGCACGGCGAGCACGCGGGCGAGGAGCAGGCCGGCGGTGAGGGCGAGCGGGACGACCGGCACCGTCGGACGACGGATCACCGGCGAATCACGGGCATCACGGAGCGAGGATGGCAGCGTGACGATGGACGGCACTGAGGAGCGGGACGATCTCGACGAGGAATTTCCGCTGGGCGACGGCACGGCCGCCACCGAGGCGACGGTGCTCTGTCCGTACTGCGGCGCGGAGAACGAGATCGGGCTCGATCCCGGCAGCGGGGCCACGCAGGATTACGTCGAGGATTGCCAGGTCTGCTGCCGTCCCTGGCACGTCGTGGTGCGGTATCAGGAGGATGGCGAGGCCGACGTGCTCGCGGAGCCCGAAGACAACTGATCGACCTGGGAACCGATGCGGCAGGCACACCGGTTCCACGCGGAAGATCGATTACTCTGAAGCTGCGTGCTTCGGAATGGCTGTGCCCAGAAGTCCGCCTATTACCCCACCGCCCACCGCCCCCAGCAAACCGATCCCGATCGTCGGACCGACGCACGCTCCTCCGTCTTCGCATGTACTGTGGCCGATGAGGCCAAAGACCACCGCACCAATGCCCGCGCCCAGAGCGAGCCCGGTCCACCGATGATCGGCTGTCGAAGACTTTAGTGCCTGTCGGGTGTGAGGAAGGAAGGCTGCCTCGGAGTTCGGCGTGATCACTGATGCTTGCCAGCCCAGGGCCGCGAAGGACGGCCCTGGGCTTAAGGCTGATCCGGTACCCAGAAGGCGCGAAGCCGCCTGCGCGGACACAGGCGCGACGCCGAGTGCCGCGACGCCAAGTGCTGCGATGAAGAGAGCCGTCCACCACATCGGGTGAGTTCGTTTGCCGTGCAGAAGCCTCCGCACGTCAAAACCCTGCGTTCGTGAGGATGGGACTGTATGGGTCCGAGTCCGCACCTTCCACGGAAGTCGGAATCTAACCTCGGAACCGTTGATTGGTCCAATAACACTCTTGTCGACCGCTGCCATAGTATTGATACGCGGGTTTGAAGAGGTCATGCAGTCTTGCAGAAGGGTATGACTGGCGCGGCTTCCGATATTCACGTTGCTACCTGCGTAGAGCCGCACGCTGGTGTTGACCAGCCTGCAGTCATCGGATGATAGAAAGCCGCCTCCGTTGCAAGAGGACTGAGATCCGTAGTTCGCATGCTTCCCTTGGGACACGTATGCCCGGGGGTATCCACCGAGTTTCGCTGGATATTCCAAGGCCGTGGGATATGCGCCAGTGCCGCGCACAAAGTTGTTGAATGACGTGTGTGCCGAATAGGCGGCGTTGTCCAGAAGCCAGTGTTGAGTACTCGAGTTGTAATAGAGATCGAGCCGGATGTTCTCCGAGTCACCATTGTGGCCATCACAGCTCGGATCGTGGAACGGAACGCCGCACCCGAAGCTGGTGTTGCCTGCATCGCGGTAGTACGAGAGCAGGTAAACGACATACACGTGATTGGTGCCGGATTTCCGAGCGGCCCAGTGTGGTTCCCTCCCGACCTCGTCATAGTTGTAGTAACGGAGCTCCGGAGCGAACGCAGCCGCGATATCTCGCTCACAACGGTCAGACACGCCATCGCCATCAGCGTCCGTCTGAGAACCGTTGAAGCAGGTCACGGCGGTGACCGCGGTGTTTAGATAGATGCCGGGAGCTGTAGGACTTGGATCGCCTTCTGTACAGCCACTAACGCAGTCTACCGTGGGCTGAGGCTGAGAAACTAAGGGGGGGGAATTCTCAGTGAGCTTGCCGCTCGGATCGCAAGCCCAGACCATCGTGCACACCACGAGAGCTCTTGCGCTCGCGGCAACATTCGGACGACGCGAAGGTGGCCTCACGCTCTGGTTTCCTGGTTGGGGTGTGATGCGAGGGAGAATCCTAAGTAGCGTCGCGTTTCACCTACTGTCAAGCTCTTGAAAAGTTCCGCGCGGGTCTCGGTGTGCCGATGCGGCGCGATCGCCTACCAGCCTCGAAAGCGAGGCGCGGTGTGAATTGTACGGACTCTCTGGCAGTAGGTTCCTAACACTCCGCAGTCCGGCTTCCACGCGCTTCACCTATCCCGAGCCTGGTCGAGCCGAGAGCAATCGCTCCATAGTAGCGTGCCCGCTCGCAATCGCGCCGTGGACGGTGCCTGCCCGGCCCGGCGGCGCCAGCACCTCGCCGGCGAGGAAGAGCCTTCCTCCCGCAGCCTCGGCCAACACCATGCGCGCCGCCGAAGCACCGACACCGCCAAAGCTGTACGCCCCGCGCGCCAACGGATCGGCGCTCCAGTCGTGCAAGTAGATGCCGCGGAGTCCGTCTGCGATCACTGAACGGTCACGGCCGAAGACGACGGCGGCCGATCCGAGGGCGAGCTCCGCGATCTCGTCGCACGGACGTCCGCTCAGCTCCCCGGCAGCGGGACCGCCGGCCCATCCGGTCAACAGTAGCGCCCTCGATGGGGCGGCGGTCCACCACATCGGAAAAGCTTCGCCGGCGCCGTGCAGAAAGCCCGGCATCTCGCCGCTGCCGTCGGCCCACCACGCGCGATCGTATCGCAGCACCACCGTTCGGCGTTCCCCATCTCGAGAGGCTCGAACGCGTCCTGCCAGGACGGAAGGGCGGGCTCGAACGTCACGGCGCCCGGCACACCCGGCTCCGCCTTGAGAACGCCGAGCGGGAGGGTGACGACGACCTGCAACGCGGAAAAGGCGATGGTCGTTCCGCCCTGCCGGGCGTGCACCGTCACGCCGTTCGCCCCGCGGACGATCGTTCCGAGCCGGATGGTGACGCGCGCCGGGTCGAGACGCGCGTGCAGCCATCGCACCAGCGCCGCATAGCCGTCGTCGAACCGATATTGCCGCTCGCCGTCCTCCTCGCTCGCGGCTTCGACTTCCTTGAGCGCCGCGAGACCGAGCCGCGCCGGGTCGGCCGCATGGAACCCGCCCACGTACCCAAGGAAACCTTGCTGCTCGGCATCCGAGATCCGGCCCGCGCGGCGCCACCCGGCGATCGCATCGGCGAACGGGCGATCGGGCTCGGCCGGGTCACCCTTCTCGAGCAACTCGTCGAGCCGCGACTGCACCCGAGCCGGCGGGGATTGCATGCCGCGGGCTGATGCCTCGGCGGAATCTCCCGGACCGCGATCCCGCCGCGTCCACGATCATCGCAGCGCGGGATGATCGCCGTGCATGAACTCGGCGCCCAGTTCGATCGGCCACAGCGCGGCCGGATCGCGCACGGTCAGAATCCAGCCGCCGATCCGGTCGCGCGCCTCGAGCACCGTCACCCGCCGTCCCGCATCCGCCAGCGCGCCCGCCGCGATCAGCCCCGCCACACCCGCGCCGACGATCAGGACATCGGCGTCAGCGGGCCGTCCGGTCACCCTCCGGCGGCGAAGTCGCGCTCGACCCGTCCGTCCCGGAGGTGGATCTGGCGTCGGGCATGGGCGGCGACATCGGCCTCGTGCGTCACGAGCACGATCGTCTGCCCCTCAGCGTGCAGCTCGGCGAAGAGTGCCATGATCTCGGTGCTGGTCGCGCTGTCGAGGTTGCCGGTCGGCTCGTCGGCCAGGAGAATGGAGGGATGCGTGACCAGTGCCCGGGCGATGGC
>JACDDX010000099.1 GCA_013816685.1 Gemmatimonadales bacterium | reverse complement strand
GTCCCGGCTGGGGCGACTAGTGGACTGTAACACGCGAAGTGAAAGTGATGCGCCGACGGGGATCGGCATACCTCCACTTCACCGGTCGGGGCGCCTTGTTGTACTGACGGATGTAGCGTCGGAGCTTGCGGGCCAGATCGGGCACGGAGGTGAAGATGCCCCGGGCGATCAGATCGCGTTCGATCTTGCCAAACCAGAGCTCGACTTGATTGAGCCAGGACGCATACGTCGGTGTGAAGTGCAGGTGCACGTGGGGGTGCTCGGCGAGGAACGCCTCCACCTGCCGCGTCTTGTGGGCGGAGAGGTTGTCGAGGATCACGTGAAGCTCCTGCCCCTTCGGCTGGTGGGCGACCACCTCGGCGAGGAAGGCGACAAACTCCGCCGAGGTGTGCCGCGCAACGGTCTTGCCCAGCACTTCGCCACTCCGGGTGTTGAAGGCGGCATACAGCGAGAGGGTCCCATGGCGCTGGTATTCGAAGCCGTGCCGCTCCGCCCGGCCGGGCGAGAGCGGCAGGACGGGATCGAGGCGATCGAGCGCCTGGATCGCCGTCTTTTCATCCACACAGAACACCGCGGCATGTTGCGGCGGATGGAGATAGAGCCCCAGGACGTCCGCGGCTTTGCGCTCGAAGTCCGGGTCATTCGACGCCATGTACCGCTCCAGCCGGTGCGGGGCCAGCCCGTGCCGCGCCCACACGCGTGCGACCATCATATGAGAAACGCCCACGTGCTTGCCCAAGCGCCGCGTGCTCCAGTGGGTGCTGCCATCCGGCGGCCCGCGCCGGGTCGCCTCCAGGAGCCGGGCCTCGAGACGCGGGGTGAGCACGGTAGCCGGCTGGCCCCGGTGGCGGCTATAGAGACCCGCCAGTCGCTCCCGCGCAAACCGGCCGGTCCAGCGCGCAATGTACGGATCGCTGCAGGCAAGCTGAGCCCGGATCTCGACCCACGTCGCCCCCGCGGCCAGGAGCAGAATGCATCGGGCGCGGCGGGCCTCGTCCGCCCGCCCTTTGCGGCTGGCGACTCGGCGTTCGAGTTCACGGCGTTCCGCCGGTGTCAGCGTCATCGTACCCTCCTCGAAAGGTACGATGAATCTACTACCGTTTCAGTTGTTACGCACCACTAGTACGGCAGTTGGGCGAGGGCGGGGAGCGATTCGGCGCGTCCGATCATCTGGTCAGTGAAGCGCTGTATCTGCGCGATCCGGATGGACTGGGCATCGAGGTCTACGCCGATCGGCCACGCGATGCCTGGCGCATGCGTCAGACACCCGACGGCCCCGAGCTCCTGATGGCGACCGACCCGCTGAATCTGGCGGATGTGGTGCGATCGGCGGGCGGCGAGTCATGGGATGGCATGCCATCCGGAACCGTCATGGGTCACGTGCATCTGCACGTCGGGCGCCTCGCCGTTGCGCAGGACTTCTACCATCGTGCGCTCGGTCTCGACCCGGTGGTGTGGAGCTATCCGGGCGCTCTGTTCCTGTCGGCGGGCGGCTACCATCACCACCTTGGCGTCAACACCTGGGCCGGAGAAGATGCGACCGCGCCCGACGCGGGCGACGCACGACTGGTTGAATGGACGATGCTGCTCCCCGAGCCGGCCGACGTGAGCGCGACAGCGGGGCGTCTCACCAGCGCCGGCTACCCCGTGGTTCCCGATCCGCATGGGTGGCATGTTTCCGATCCGTGGGGCACCGTGCTTCGGGTCACGAGCGGCGACTGGCGCTAGCGCCGCAACGCGACGCGGCCGCGCCCGGGGAGAGCGCGGCCGCGGCTGCTGCCGGAGGGAAAACGACGGCCGATTACCGCGCGGCGACGCCGCCGCCGCTGACCGTGAACGCGGCCCGGCGGTTCTGCGCGTAGGATGCTTCGTCGTGTCCGGACGCGGAGGGATGCTCCTCGCCGTAGCTCACGGTCTCGAAGCGAGCGTCGGAGACGCCCTTCATCGTCAGGTAGCGCTTCGCTGCGGTCGCGCGGCGCATGCCCAGGGCCAGGTTGTACTCGTCCGACCCACGCTCGTCGGCGTGGCCCTCGATGCCGAGGCGGACGTTCCGGTCGTCGCTCATCGCGGCGACCTTCGCATCAAGAACCTGTCTGGCGTCGTCGGAGAGATCGGCGCGATCGTACCCGAACTGGATCGGCGTGTTGAGCGCGGCGAGACGGCGCGCGCCGGCCCCCTCCATGGTATCGGCGTCCATGCCCGAGATCGGGCTGGAGGTCGGCTCGGTCACGCCGACGATCGGTGCGTACGTGGACGGCGGTGCCTCGGGCATCGGCTCATCGGGTGCGGACTTGCCGCCGCAGGCGGCGGTCACCAGCAGGGCGGCGACAAGCAACGACGGTAGGGCGGGACGGCAGTGCGGCATGGGACTCCTCGGGCTGAGAGAACTGCGGCATCCGAGACTTGGCCAGCCCGCCGAAGCGGCTGGGGCAGCCAACGTGAGCGAAGGAGATGTCGGATGCCGCAACGCGGCGTGCAGCGGCACGGCAATCTCCGAGCCGCCCGATCCACCTCCGTCAAGTCTATGCTGTAGCATGACCTGGGCCTGCGGATGTCAGAATTGAAGCGAGCCGCCGGGGCAGAACGCGCTGCGACGTTTTAAAATGCAGGCGCTACGCCACCCTCAGGCCAGCAAGCCACGCGGCGATTTCTGGAAGCGGCAGCAGGTGCGTGACCGCGCCGCGCGCTTCCGCGGCCCGCGGCATACCGTACACCACACAACTCGCTTCGTTCTCGCCCAGCGTAACGCCGCCGCGCGCCCGAATCATGGCCATACCCGCCGCCCCATCATCGCCCATGCCAGTGAGCAGCACGCCGAGAACGCGCCCGCCGCGCGCCGCGGCCGCAGACAGCATGGCCACATCGACGCTCGGCATGTGGGCCGCTGCTGGCTCATCGGCGACCACGACGCCCAGCGACTTCGTCACCCGTAGATGTCGGCCCGCGGCGGCGACGACCACCCTGCCCGGCGCCAGGCGGTCACCCTCCACAGCCTCGGTGACGGCCAGCGAGCACAATCCATTCAGCCGATCGGCGAATGCACGTGTGAACCCGGGCGGCATGTGCTGTACGATGACGACCGGAACCGGAAAGCTGGCCGGCAGTCGCTCGAGAATGTGCTGGACGGCTGCTGGACCGCCGGTGGACGCGCCGATGACGCACAGATCGACCGCGGTCACGGGTCGCGTCTGATCCTTTGTCGCCGGCGGCGCGGGAGAAGCTCGTGGCGCGCGCGTCGCGAGCGCCTGTGCCAGAATCCTCGGCACCAGCTCGCCGCGCAGCCGCTCCAGATCGAGCAGGCTGAATCCACTCTTGTCGATGAAATCCACCGCCCCCGCCTCCAGGGCCTCCATCGTCGCCTCGGCTCCGTCGCGAGTGTGCGCCGAGAGCATGAGGACGCGAAGGGTCGGACGGCGCCGGAGCAGCGCACGGAGCAGGTCCAGCCCATCGGTATCCGGCAATTCCAGATCGAGAGTGACGAGATCGGGCGCAGCGTCAGGAATGCGCGCCAGCGCCTCCGCCCCGCTCGCAGCCTCACCGACGAGCCGCACGCGCGGCTCCCCGCTGAGGACCCGCCCAACGGCGCGGCGCACGAACGCGGAATCGTCGACCACGAACACGCGAATCACCGCGGCTCCGGTCACGCCAGCTTTCGATATACGACGTGCTGGCCCAGGCAGACCGGCAGGAAGGCCGAGCCACGATCGATGAGCGATTCCGAGTGGCCCAGGAACAGGTAGCCCCCCGGCTCGAGCCAACGGGCGAAGCGGGCGATGAGCTGATCGAAGGCATCGGGGCTGAAGTAAATCAGGAGATTGCGGCAGAAGATCGCGTGATACCCTTCGCGTACCGCCCCGGCGGAATCGGCGAGATTCGCTTCCTGGAAAGTCACACCCTTGCGGTGCCGGTCCTTGAGCTGAAAACGTCCGTCGCGGGGAGTGAAGTAACGGGCGCGCGCTCCGGCGTCGCAGGCACGAAGCGCAATCTCGTCGTACACGCCGGCGCGGGCGCGCGCGATTCGATCCGCGCTGACGTCGCACCCGTCGATCGTCCAGCGGAGACCACCGAGCTCGAGTCCCGAGTTCTGGAGCGCGATGACAAGCGAGTACGCCTCTTCACCCGACGAACAGCCGGCCGAAAGGAGGCGAAGAGGACGGGCCCGCAGCGACGGCATCAGCGGCGGAATCACGTTCCGCACCAGCAGATCGAATTGGTGCGCCTCGCGGAAGAAGTAGGTCTCGTTGTTGGTGACGTGGGTGGCGAGGTTTCGGAACTCCGAGGCCGACGATGGGTGGAACCGGAGATAGTGGTAGTACTCGGTGAAGGAACGCAGATGAAGATCGCGGAGGCGGGGCCTGAGCTTCGAGGCCAGCAGCTCGCGACGCCCACCGTCGAATTGCAGCCCCATGCGATCGCGCACGAGGTCGGCGAGGAGCTTCCACTCCACATCCTCCGGCACGGCCGTCACGCGGCGGCCGGGGCCGTGCCAGCCCGATCCCCGTTCAGGGATGCGCGCGCGACGCTCGCGACCGCGGGCTCGATGTCGCGCACCAGCAGCAGCAGCGTTTCGCGCGTGCCGGGCAGCGCCAGCCGGCCGAGTCCTCGCGCGGCCTCGGCACGGAGCACCCAGTCCGGGTCGCGGGACAAGGCGAGCAGCAGCGGCGCCACCTCGGCGTCCGCGATCGTGGCGATGCCGCGTGCCGCGGTCCGCCGCACGTCGCCCTCATGGCCTGCGAGGCAGCGTGTCAGGAACGGCATCGCGGCCGGGCCACCGATCCGGCCCACCGCCGCGACGATCTCCAGTCGCTCGAACGGCGTGCAGTCGTCGTACATCGCGACCAGCTTGGCGAGCGCGGACGGCGCGGCGAGCTGCCCGAGGGCGCGGATCACGTGATAGCGAAGCGAGTCGCCAGCTGAGAGCATCGCCACCAGCGTGGCAACGGCGGTGCTGCCGCCCCGCTCCACGAGGGACGCCAGCGCCTCGACCCGGACATGCTCGTCAGCGTCGGCAATGCCGCGAACGAGCACGACTTCGGTACGGGGGCCCGGCAGTCGCGCAGCGGCCCGGACCGCCGCCAGTCGGACGACAGGGGACCGGGAACGGCAGAGCTTCACCACCCGCGGCTCGAACCGGACGTGCTTCGATTTGGTCACCACCTGGAGGGCGAGCAACTGGACCGCCTCGCTGACATCCGCCGCAAGACAGGGCTCGAGATCTACGAGCGCATCGCCGGGCATTCGGGCTAACGCCCCCGCTGCGGCCGCCTGCTCCACAGGAGTGCCGCCGGCCAGGTGATCTACCAGCAGCGGCACCGTCTCGGCGGCGCGGAGCACGCCCAGCGCGACACACGCGGCGGCGCGGACCTGTGGTTCGTTGTCGCGGAGATGGTCGATGATGAGCGGGAGATCGGCAGCGCTGAAGGTGCCGACCAGCAGGGCGCCGGCACGAACGGCGGGATCCAGATCGCCGGGCTGATCGGACGGAAGCAGCGGACGGAGATCGTCGGTGAGGCCGCGGCCGTAGCGCCGGAAGACCGGCTCGACCCACAGCAGCTCGTCGGCACGCGTGGCTCGGCGAAGCAGGAACGGCAACAGCGGTGTCAGCGCGGCCGCTACCGTGAGAACTCCGGCGGCACGGACCAGCGCCTCCGCTCGCTCGCCGTCGGGCGCACGGAGGATATCGGCGAGGTACGTGAGCAGGCTGCGGGTCTCCTCCCGCCGCCGTAGCTCGGTGCCGAACCGGCGTGCGATGGCCTCAGGATCTGGATGGAGATCGATGGCCACACCCACGGCCTCGAGCACGGCATCGCGCAACGCGCGTTCCCGATCGTCGAGGAGCCGCTCGAGCAGCGGCGCGAGCGACTCGGGCGCCGCGATCTTCTGCAGCGCGCGGAGCGCTGCCTCCGCCACGAAGCTGTCAGGGACGAGCGCGAGCAGTGGATCGACCGCATCTGCCGAGGCGATCTCGCCGAGCGCCTCGACCGCTGCGAGCTGCAACCACAGATTGCCTTCCAGCAGCGCGATGAGCGCCGGCGCCGCCTCGGTGTGCCGCAGCCGGCCGAGTGCCTCGACCGCGGACTGGGCCACATTCGGGTCGGCGTGCGCCACCAGGGGCAGGATGGCGTCGACCGCTGCCCGATCGCCGATCCGGCTCAGCACCTGAACAGCGAACATCACCACTTCGGGGTTGGGCTCCGCGAGCATCGCCTGCAGATGCGGCACGGCGTATGGGCCCTGGCGTTCGAGTGCGACCAGCGCGGCGTTCCGGAGCGTCGCGTTGTCGTCGTCGGCTACGAGCCCGCCGAGCACCGCGGGCTCGACATAGCGGGTCGCCAGACGGATCGCCCAGTCGCGGACCGCGGCCGAGGGATCGTCCAGCGCCGCGACGATCGCACCCTGCCCCAACCCGCCCTCGGCTACTGCCGTGAGTGCGGCGATCCGCTCGGTGGGCGTTGTGCCCGCA
>JACDDX010000098.1 GCA_013816685.1 Gemmatimonadales bacterium | reverse complement strand
GGCGATCGCGCAGGGTGCGGCCGATTTCGACACCTTCTGGCGCGAGGCGCTCCAGCGCGGCGGCGTGTTCAGCGAACCGCCGGCCGCGAAAGCGGTGGCACTCGCTAGCGGCGAGGTCCGCTACACCCGGCCGCAGTTCGAGGGAACCGGCGCGTACGTCTTCGCCACCTATCCGCATCCGATGCTGCACGACGGCCGGGGCACCAACAAACCGTGGCTGCTCGAGAACGCCGATCCCGTCACCAAGATCACCTGGCACCCGTGGGTCGAGGTCGGCCCCGAGGCGGCCCGCAAGCTCGACGTGCGGGACGGCGAGATCCTGCGGCTCACCTCGCCCCACGGCACCATCGAGGCTCCGGCCTACGTCTATCCCGGACTGCATCCGGATGTCGTCGCGGTGCCGATGGGCTTCGGGCACACCGCCTATGGCGCCTTTGCCGCCGGCCGCGGCGTCAACGCACTCGATCTCCTGGGCGAGCCCAAGGGGGAGTTCATCCCCTACCTCTCGACCCGGGTCGCCGTCACCAAGACCGGCGGCTATCAGAAGCTCGCCAGCGTCGCCGGCGAGGTCCGCCAGCTCGGGCGCGGCATCGCCGAAGCGGTTCCCCTGGCGGCCGCGCGGAAGGGACTCACCGTCGAGCAGGCCTACATCGAGGCCGGTCACGGCAAGCATGAGGTCAACACCGAGCAGGAGGTCGAGGCGGTCGAAGGCTGGGGCGAGGCGCAGCAGGCCGAGACCAGGTACGGCAACTATGCTGACGACCATCCGATGTGGGGGATGACGATCGACCTGGCCCGGTGCACCGGGTGCCAGGCCTGCGTCACCGCGTGCTACGCGGAAAACAACATCCCGACGGTCGGTGAATCGGAGATCCACCGGGGACGGGAAATGACCTGGATTCGGATCGAGCGGTACTGGGACGGCGACCGGGGGGACCAGGCGCGCTTCGTTCCGATGCTGTGCCAGCACTGCGCCAATGCGCCCTGCGAGCCGGTCTGCCCGGTGTACGCCGCCTATCATACCGCCGACGGCCTCAACGGCCAGGTGTACAACCGCTGCGTCGGCACCCGCTACTGCGCCAACAACTGCCCCTACAAGGTGCGCTACTTCAACTGGTACAAGTACAACGAGACGGCCTGGCCGGAGCCGCTGCACCTGCAGCTCAATCCCGACGTCACCGTCCGGGCGCGCGGCGTCATGGAGAAGTGCACCTTCTGCATTCAGCGAATCCGGGGCGCGCAGAATGACGCCCGGCTCGAGGACCGCGCGGTCCGCGACGGCGAATTCACCACCGCCTGCGCGCAGGCCTGCCCGTCCGACGCCATCGTCTTCGGCAACGTGCGCGATGCGAACAGCCGCGTCGCCAGACTTAAACAGGACCCGCGCGGCTACCACGTGCTCGAAGACATCAACGTTCGCCCCGCGATCACGTATCTCGCCAAAGTGCTGCAGCCGGTGGAGGGCTGACCGATGGCCGTCATCGCCCCGCCGCCGCCAACAGCCCCGATCGGGCTGCACGGTGAGCACCCGCCGATCAGCCAGACCCACGCCGACGTCACCCGCGACGTCGTCGGCACGCTCTCGGCGCCGAGCCGAGGGTATCTCGTCCTGCTCTTCGGCGCAGTCGGTCTCTTCCTGGTGGGCGCGCTCACCTTCCTGATTCTCGTCAAGGACGGGCTCGGGCACGCCGGCTATCAGCCACCGATCTTCTGGAGCGTCTACATCACCACCTTCGTGTTCTGGGTCGGTATCGGACACGCGGGAACGCTGATCTCGGCGATTCTGTTCCTGTTCCGCTCGCCGTGGCGCACGGCGGTGTACCGATCCACCGAGGCGATGACGGTGTTCGCCGTCATGACCGCGGGTCTCTTTCCCATCATTCACATCGGGCGGCAGTGGATCTTCTACTGGCTGCTCCCCTACCCGAACCAGCGCTGGCTCTGGCCCAACTTCAAGTCGCCGCTGATCTGGGACGTGTTCGCGATCTCGACCTACCTCACGGTGTCCACCACGTTCCTGATCTTCGGGCTGATTCCCGACGTGGCTGCCGTGCGCGACAAGACGACCGGGTGGCGTCGCTTCATCTACAACCAGCTCTCGCTCGGCTGGCAGGGCACCGACAACCAGTGGCGGCACTACTCGCGCGCCTATCTGTACCTCGCCGCGCTGGCCACGCCGCTGGTGCTCTCGGTGCACTCGGTGGTGTCGTGGGACTTCGCTGCGTCCATCGTGCCCGGGTGGCACGGGACGATCTTCGCGCCCTACTTCGTCGCCGGCGCCATCTACTCCGGCATCGGCATGGTGCTGACGCTGATCATCCCGCTCCGCCGGGCGCTCGGGATCGAGCACATGATCACCGACTACCATTTCGACAATCTGGCCAAGCTCACCCTGCTCACCGGGTCGATCCTGTTCTACGCCTATGCCATGGAGTATTTCGTCGCCTGGTACAGCGGCAATCCGTTCGAGCAGACCACCTTCTTCCGCCGCGCGTTCGGGCCGATGTGGTGGGCCGGCTGGACGATGATCATCTGCAACGCCTTCGTGAGCCAGCTGCTCTGGTTCCCCAAGATCCGGACCAACCTCACCTCGCTGTTCGTCATCTCCATCTTCATCAACATCGGGATGTGGTTCGAGCGCTACGTGATCATCGTGTCGTCACTCTCGAACGACTATATCCCGTGGGCCTGGGACCGGCTCAATCCGACCTGGGCCGACTGGGGCATCCTTGCGGGGTCGTTCGGCTGGTTCGGGATGTGGTTCCTGCTCTTCGCCAAGAACTTCCCCATCGTGGCGATTCAGGAGATCAAGGAGATGATCCCGATGCCCAGGCTCAGGGGGGGGCACCACTGATGGGTCCCTTCGGCACGCGACCGGCGACCGCCGGAGTGCTGGCCGCGTTCGAGCACGTGGACGCCGCCAGCGACGCCATCCGGGCGCTGAAGGCGCGGGGGCACAAGGATATGACGGTGTACAGCGCGGCTCCCAACCACGAGATCGAGGAGGCGCTGGCTCACCGCGTCAGCCCGGTGCGGCTGTTCACGCTCATCGGCGGTCTCACTGGCTGCGCCGCCGGCTTCGGCATGACGCTCTGGATGTCCTACGATTGGCCGCTGGTCGTCGGCGGCAAGCCGATCGGGTCGATTCCACCCTACGTCGTCATCGCGTTCGAGCTCACCATCCTGATGGGCGCGCTGGTGACGGTGTCGGCCGTCGCGGTCTTCTCGGTGCTGCTGGGCCGACGCGGAGCCGCCTTCGATCCGCGCTTCAGCGACGATCAGATCGGCATCTTCGTTCCCGCCGCCGCCGACCAGCGGGATCGGGTCGAGCAGCTCCTGAGAACGGCCGGCGCGGTGGAGGTCCGCCATGCGGCCTAGCGCCAGTACAGCGCCCGCCCCGGGCATGCGGACGGTCCTCCTCGTCCTAGTCGCCCTCGGTGCGGGTGGCTGTGATTTCTGGTACAACCGGGTGCCGTCCCCCGACGATCTCTGGCATGTCGTGCCGTGGTTCGACCATATGATCCGGGCGCGCTACATCCATCCGTATGAGACGAACGCCGTGCCGCGCTACACGCCGGAAGGAACCGTGCCGGTTACCGGCGTTGAAGCCGACTGGCTCGCCGAGTGGAGTACCGGCAAGCCGGCCACCGCCAATGCGCTCAAGAACCCGCTGGTGGAAGGTGGCCGGGCGGCGGCCCCGGGCCCGATGACGCCGGTGATTCCGCGGAACATCGATGCGGTGGGCGACACGGTGTACGGCAACTTCTGCGCGGTCTGCCACGGCATTGCCGGTGACGCGAAGGGGCCCGTCTCGACCCGCATCGGCGCACCCTCGCTCCTGACGGCGCGCGCGCGAGCCTACACCGACGGCTATCTCTACAGCATCATCCGCTACGGTCGAGGCGTCATGCCACGCTACGGCGACAAGGTCTACATGCCGCTGGAGCGGTGGGCCGTGGTCAATCACATCCGCAAGCTGCAGCGGAACAGTCCCGCGGCCCCGGAAGCGGCCGGCGCGGCGGCACCCATCGCGCCCACACCCAGCGCGACCGGCTCCGCCACCGAGGGAATCGCGCGATGAGCACTTCGATGCGCGAGCGACTGGTCGAGAGCAGCGTTGCCGGTCGCTACGACATTTTCTTAGCCGTTGGCGGTGGATTCGCCGTCCTGGGCCTGATCCTGTTCATCATGGCCATGGGCACCGCACCCACCGCGCTGCGGGCATGGCACCTGTTCCACGTGAACTGGCTCTACTTCACCGGACTTGCCGGCGGCAGCGTGGCCTTCGTCGCGGTGCAGAAGATCGTCAATGCACGGTGGTCGGGACTGATGATCCGGTTTGCCGAGGCGTCGATCGCATTTCTGCCGGTCTCGCTCATCGCCCTGCTGATCACCTTCACGGTCGGGTACGACGCGGTCTACGGGCCGATGCAGCTCGCCTTCGCGGAGCTGCCGCTCTCCAAGGCGTTCTGGCTGTCGCGGCCCTTCATGTTTGTCCGGCTCTTCGGCGGGCTGTCGGTGCTGACCTATCTCGGCTGGCGGCTGGTGCGCGCCGACATGATCCCCGACATGTACGCCGCGCGTGGCGTGGTGGCCGAGGGTCGCCGCAACCTGTTCGAGCGCTGGACCCGCGGCTACGGAAAGAGTCCGGAGGCCATCGCCGCGCACGAGCTGGGCATCCGCCGGCTGGGGCCCGCGTACGCGGTCGTGTATGCGTTCGTCTTCACGATCGTGGCGTTCGACGGCATCATGGCCCTCCAGCCGCACTGGTTCAGCAACCTGCTCGGCGGGTTCTACTTCATGGGCTCATTCCTCGGGGCCCACATGCTGCTGGCGCTGATGACGACCTATGGCGCCAACCACCTCGGCTTCAGCGACCTGGTCTCGCCCAAGCAGCGCCACGACCTCGGCAAGCTTTGTTTCGGGTTCACGGTCTTCTGGACCTACCTGCTGTGGGCGCAGTTTCTCGTCATCTGGTACGGCAACCTGCCGGAAGAGACCGGCTTCGTGTTCGCGCGCCTGTGGGGCCACTGGCGGCCGGTCGGCACCGCGGTCGGACTCGGCATGTTCATCATCCCTTTCTTCGGCCTGCTGGGCGTGGCGCCGAAGAAGACCCGCCCGGTGCTTGGATTCTTCGCCACGGTCAGCCTCTCCGCCCTGTGGCTGGAGCGCTATCTGCTCGTCGTGCCGTCGGTCAGCGCCCTCCCGGGCCCGGTGGCCGGGATCCCCGAAGTCGGGCCGACGCTCATGTTCCTCGGGCTCTACCTGGTCTGCTACGCGCTCTTCGCGCGTACCTTCCCGATGGTGTCGCCCCGTCTCGCGGCAATCACGCTCGCCGTCGAGGGAGCCCACCTGCACACGGCCGGCGAGTTCGATCACGAGGAAGGGCCCGGCGATTACGTGGCGGCTGAACGGTCCCGGCCGCGCGATCGCCCGCCGTCGCGCTGAGCGAAGGTGGGGCAGGCGCCCACACGAATGTGGCGCCGCGCTAACGCGACGCCCCGTCGGCATCTGGCCATACGCGAGCTAGTGGGTCCGGAACTCCGCGTTGAGACGCCGAATCATGGCGCGCAGGCTGTCCGATGGCAGTGCGCCGGTAATGGCGAGCATCCGGTCGCCACGCTGCATCGCCATCATGTGATCGGGCAGCCCGGCCCCCGGCAGCGTGTTGCCCCGACCCGGAAGCGGCGATGCGGGATCGGGATCGGTCATCGGCCGGCGGGCCAGCAGGTGGGAGACGTCCGTCGCCGGCCCCTCGATCGTGCGGATCACCTGACCCGACCGAAGCTGCTGCGCCACCACCATCAGCGGGCGCGTGCCTTCGCTCGCGGTCTGGACCTGCACCTCCACGACCGGCAGTCCGCCGATCCGGGGGAGATCGTTACCGGCCGCTTCCTGCGCGCCATCCCAGGAGAGGGTGCGCCACACGCCATCGAGCTCGGGAGCGGTGGAGATGCGGAGCGGATCGAGCGAGGAGAGCTCGAGCGTCGCCGGCTCGACCGCCGGAGGCGGAATGAGCTCCGACGCTGCTGGCCGGGCGTGCGCACGCGGGGCGGCTTTCCGGGCCCCGAAGCGATCGCCGGACAGCGGCACCTGCCCGGGCTCGGCCTGGACCGGCGGGGAGAGCTCGGAGACGCGGACGCGCGCGGGAATCGCCGGCATCGAGCCCGCTGTGGTCGGTGGGGACTGGGACACGATCGGCCCCGGAGCCTCCGCGTGATCGCCTCGACGCAGTGCGGGGTCCATGACGAACGCCGCGGACCATCCGAGGCTCACGGCGGCGACGAGGCTGGCGGCCCAGGCCGCGCGGTGGATACGGCGGCGCCGCGTCGATGCCTCCGTGGCGGCCAGACGACGGAGCCCGTCGAAGGGCGGCGCGATGGATGGTCCAGGAGACAGCCGCGCGAGCAGCGCGGTGGTGCGGTCGCGCAGCGCGGCGATGTCATCCCGGACGCCGCTGCAGCCGGCACAGGTGGCG
>JACDDX010000097.1 GCA_013816685.1 Gemmatimonadales bacterium | reverse complement strand
GTTGCGGAGCGATGTTCTTACCGCCCGCCGTCACGATCAGATCCTTCTTGCGGTCGGTGATCCGCAGGCAGCCTTCGTCATCGATCATCCCGATGTCGCCGGTGTGAAACCAGCCTTCGGCGTCGATCGCCTCGGCGGTCGGACCCGGCTTGCCGTAATAGCCCTGCATCACGTTGGGGCCGCGAACCACGATCTCGCCATCGTCGGCAATCCGGACGGCGACGCCGGGAATCGGCGCCCCGACGGTGCCAGGCCGCACTCGGCCGGGCCGGTTCACGGCGATCACCGGCGAGGTCTCGGTGAGGCCGTACCCTTCGTAGATCGGCATGCCGGCGGCATAGAAGAACCGGGCGACGTCCGGCGCGAGCGGCGCGCCGCCAGAGACGAAGAAGCGGACTCGGCCGCCGGTCCGCGCCCGCAGTTTTCGGAACACCAGCCGATCGGCGAGGGCGTAGCGGAGCGCAAGGCGGCGCGGCATCGGCCGCCGTGCGACGAGGTGATCCACGTACGTCTCGCCTACCGCGCGGCTCCAGGCGAAGATCCGACGCCGGGGCGTCGAGCTCTGCCGGACCGTCTCCAGCACCCTGGCCAAAATCTTCTCATAGAGCCGCGGCACCGAAGCGACCACGGTGGGTCGGCGCTCGAGCATCTCCGCCGCCACCGTGTCGATGCTGGTGGCGTAGTTGATCGTGACCCCCGCGTGGAAGAGCGCGTAATGACCCAGCATGCGCTCGAAGATGTGGGACAGAGGGAGGAACGACAGGCACTCGTCGTTCGGTCCGAAGGTGAAGAGGGAGAGGGACGCGGCGACGTTCGAGGCGATATTGCCGTGGGTCAGCATGACGCCCTTCGGGTCGCCGGTGGTCCCGGAAGTGTAGATCAGCGTCGCCAGGTCGCCGGGGACCACGTTGAGCGCGTGCTCGCGCCAGAGCGGATGACGGGCCACGGCCCCGCGGCCCTGCGTCTGCATCTCCCGGAGCGCGAGGACGCCAGCCCCGCCGGCCTCGTCGTCGAACGCGATGACGTGGCGAAGTTCGGGCAGCCGAGACCGCACCGCGTGGACCTTGTCGAGCTGAGCCCGGCTGCTCACGAAGATCGCGGCCGAGCCGGAATCGCGGAGGATGTGTTCGATCTGGCGGGCAGGCAGGGTCGGATACACCGGCACGTCGGTACAACGGGCCGCCAGGCAGGCGTAATCGGCAGCGGCCCATTCGGGCCGGTTCTCGCTGAGAATCGCGACCCGATCGCCGGGGCGGAGGCCCAGCTCCAGCAGTCCCAGGCTGAGGTCGCGCACCTGATCGGCCAGATGGCGATAGCTCAGGTCCTCCCAGCGGCCGTGGCGTTTCACTCGCATCGCCACGGGGCGGTCGCCGAAACGGCGCATGGTCTCGAAGTAGAGCTCGGTCAGCGTGCTCGGCGTGGGATACTCCCCAGGTCAGATCGGAAACCGCACCTTGAAGCGCTGACCCGAGCCTGGCACCGTGTCCCCGGTAGTCCGGAGCGCCCGAACTTCCACCAGGACGCTGTCCGGCGTTACCACGCCGGCGACGCGGTTGACGGTCGAGAGCGTCTGGCCGTCCTCGCCCGTTGTCAGCGTGTCCGTGAGCACACCACCGCTCAGCTCGACCGTGCGGAGCGCGGGGTCGGCGAAGACCGGCTCGACGACCGTGAAGACGACGGCCACGCCGGGAACGGGCACGGCCGGCATCGTGCTTTCGACCCGAACCGTCAGCGCTGGCGACGCGGGCTGATCGGCCGCGACGGCCAGCGAGGAATCGCTGGCCAGGACGAGCGTGTCGGGGCGCGCGACGATCGTTATCGTGAGCAGCGACGAAGTCAGCGAGCCCAGGGCAGCCTGGACCCTGGCGGTGCCGGGCGTGCGGCCCGTGACGAGACCGGTCGATTGACCGAGCGTTATGGTCGTATCGGCGGTGAGCCAGGTGACCGGGATGTCGACTGGATCACCGCTCGCGTTGAGCGCGCGGGCGGTGAGTCGGAGCGTGTCTCCCGTCTCGATGGTCGCAGGATTCGGAACCGGCACCTCCAGCGCGATGACGCCGCCGTCTGTCGCGGTCAGACTGCTGCACCCAAGCCCAACCGCCAGCGCCAGCAGGAGCGGGGGTGAGCGCCTCACGTCGTCTCCGGCGCCGGCCGGTCGGCAATGTCGCGCAGCGCGCTCTCGGCGTGACGGATCCAGCGCTCCGCATCGGGGCCCTTGGGTGGGCGCGCCAGGAACGCACGCAGATGTTCGGCGGCGGCCTGACCGTCGCCGCGCTTGAGCAGCAGGAAGGCGACGCCGTAGTGCGCACCGACCAGGGTGGAATCCACCTCGAGCGCGCGGCGGTAATGTCTGATCGCCTCTTCGGGCTGGCCCGTTTTGGTGAAGGCGATGGCCATGTTGAGCAGTATCCGTGAATCGGTGGGACTGTCGCGGAGCGCCAGCCGATAGGAGGTCAGCGCAGCCTCGAAGTCGCCCTGCCGCTCGAGTGCCAGGCCTTCATTCAGATAGTCGAGCCGCTGCGGCCGGAGGGCCTCGCGCGGTTCAGTGCCGAACAGGCTTCGCCAGATGCTCATTTTATCGAAGCGGTTCCCGAGCAAGTCGAACGGACGCAACGCCTTGGCCTCGGCCAACAATAGCCCGAAGGGCCGGCAGCCGCAACGCGAGTCGGAATGATTGCTCTCGACACGGGCACATCGTAGCTTGGAGGATCTCTCTCAAAGGCTCGGATGCGCCGCACCTCATCGCCAGGCCCGCGCGGAGTTCTCGAAGTCGACTGGCCGTTCTTCGGTGAGCTCTGCCGTGCGCTGGCGCTCCGGGTGGCCCGCGAGTACGAGCCCGAGATCGTGCTCGGTGTCGCCAAGGCCGGAGTGATCCCGGGCGTCGTCATCGCGTCGATTCTGCAATGCGAATTCAGCTCAATGGCCGTGACCCGGCGCCAGGCGGGCGAACAACCGGTGCTGGTGTCCGGGCCGCCATCAACGATCGGTGGACGCCGAGTGCTCCTTGTAGACGAAACCTGCGATACCGGCAGCACGATGCGCCTGGCGCTGAACGAGGTGCGCGCGCTCCGCCCCGCCGAGGTGCGGACAGCGGTGTCATTCAAGACTGGAGAGTACGCTCCCGACTTCCACGCCTTCGAGACCGAGAACTTCATCATTCTGCCGTGGGATCGCGAGATCGTGCAGGATGGTGAAATCATCACCCGCCCGGATTACGCCTCGCGACTCTGATCGGGCAACCCTTTCGCGCCAGGCGCCGTCCAACCCGGGGTTCACTCACCGGGAGCGTACGCCATGCCGCAGTCGGTTCGTCAATCGATCGGTCCTTCACATCTCATCGCCATCCTTCTCACTGCGGGCATCTCACCCGCCGCGGCTCAGCAATCGGAGACCTACAGGCTAGCCGGCGCTCGGGTCGCCATCTACAACCTGGTCGGGAGCGCTCGTCTCGAGCCGGGCACGGGTAGCGATATCGTGGTGGAGGTGAGGCGCGGGGGTGCGGACGCCGCGAAACTCAGTGTCCGGACGCCACAGCCGAGCGGTGGGCGGAGTCGCGAGATGCTGGGCATCGTGTATCCGGAGGACGACATCGTCTACGAACCGCTGGGCCGCGGCAGCCGGACTACGGTGCAAGTCGGTGATTACGGCGAGTTCGACGATTCGAACGATGACGATGAGCATGACTGGGAGGACCGGCGCGTCACGATCACCGGCGACGGCGACGGCCTTCACGCGCACGCCGATCTCCGGATTCTGGTTCCCCGCGGGCGAGACCTCAAGCTGCACCTCGCCGCCGGACGCGTGATGGTCAGCAACGTCAAGGGGACGCTCAAGGTCGAGACTGGCGCCGGAGAGATCGAGGCGACCGGCGTGCGCGGTCGGCTAGCGTTGGCGACCGGAACTGGATCAGTGCAGGCGTCCGGCTTCGAGGGAACGGAGCTCTCCATCGAGACCGGCTCGGGTGCCGTCGAGGCGAGCAGTCTGCGCGGTTCGGATATAAGCGTCGAGACCGGCTCGGGTGACATCAGCCTCGCGGGTGTGACGGCGCCTCGGCTGTCGCTCTCGACCGGCAGCGGATCGATCACGTCCGATCTGGGCGCGGATACGCGGGACGTCAGCGTGGAGACCGGCTCGGGGAACGTGACGCTCCGGGCGGCAGCCTCGCTCAGCGCGCAACTCGACATCGAGACGGGCAGCGGCGGCATCGAGAGCGACTTCCCGGTCGCCGTGACCCGCCACGCAAACGATCACATGGAAGGCCGGATCGGCGACGGCCGCGGCCGCATCTCGGTGGAGACGGGGTCGGGTGAGGTTCGACTGGTCAGACGCTAGCGGCGTCCGACCCCGCCGCTTCCTGATAGCCGGTGCCCTGCGACATCCTGTCGTACAGGGCGCTCAGTGTTTCAGGCGCTCCAGCCACGAATCGACAGCGCGCTTCTCCGCGAGAGCGGCACTCCACCTCCATCACCGCGATCAGCCCGCCCGCCAGTCGCCCCACGAAATCGGCGAGCAGCCCGCTCGAGAGATGACAGGTCGGGAACTCCAACCGGCCTTCGTCTTCCGCTTCCGCCCAGTCGGGCGCGTCGAGCGCGAGCATCGCCGGACCCAGCCGCGTCACGCTGAGTGTTCCCCATCCCTGCTCGGAGAAAAACTCGGCGAGCACCTCGGTCAGAAAGGCGGCATCGAGATCGCCCGGATGCTCGACACCGCGCGTGCCAAGAAGCCATTCGCTGAACTCAGCGAACAGCTCCTCACCGCCGGCGAATCCCGCTTCCTGGAGATAGGCGGCGGCCTGAGGCCCGGCATCGCGCTCCAGCGCGGACCGAAGCTGGTGCAGGGAGCGGCGGCCGAGCCGGAGACCGGGACGAAAGTGCAAATGCGCGGGAGCAGTCATGGGCCGTTGTCGTGAAGGGGACTGGATCTTAGGAAGCAGGTCGGAGGCGGCGCAAGAGTTCGGCCTCGTCGATGACCTCGACACCGAGGGCGCGGGCCTTCTCGAGCTTGCCGCCGGCATCGGCGCCGGCGACGACAGCGTCGGTGCGTTTGCTGACGCTGCCGGCCAGGTGGCCCCCGGCCTGTTCGATGAGCTCACCCGCCTGGGAGCGCGACAGGGTCGGCAGCGTGCCGGTGAGGACGTAGGTCTTGCCGGCAAGCGTGCCGCCCGCCGCGGTCGTGCGGGGCTCGACCATGCTGACGCCGGCGTCCTGCAGCCGACGGACCAACGCTCGGTTGCGAGTCTCGTGAAAGAAGGCCACGACTGCCTCGGCGATCGCGCCGCCGACGCCAGGGATGGTGTTGATCGTGTCGAGATCCGCCCCCATCAGACTCTCCATGGAACCGAAGCGGCGCGACAGCAGCAGCGCGACCGTTTTGCCGACGTGCCGGATGCCGAGCCCGAACAGCAGGCTCGAGAGGGGCCGGCGCCGGGACTCGTCAATCGCCGCGACGAGCTGACCGGCGGACTGCTCGGCGAAGCGCTCCAGGGCGGTGAGCTGCGCGATCGTGAGGGTGTAGAGATCGGCGACGTCGACGATCGTGCGGGTGTCGAGCAGCTGCCGAGCGCGCTCGTAGCCCAGCCCGCGGATATCCAGCGCGTCGCGGGACGCGAAGTGCACGACGGACTCGAGGATGCGGCCCGTGCACGAGGCGTTGGGGCAGTAGCGCATTGCTTCGTCCGCGATGCGCTCAACGGCGGTGTCGCAGGCGGGGCAGCGGGCTGGCATCCGGAACTCGCGCTCTCCACCGTCTCTCCGGTCCACCAGCGGCCGAACGACCTGCGGGATGACTTCCCCGGCCCGGATCACCTCGACCCAGTCCCCGATGCGGATGTCCTTCTGCGCGATCAGGTCCTCGTTGTGGAGCGTCGCAGCCCTCACTGTCACGCCGCTGATCTCGACCGGCTCCAGCACGGCATAGGGGTTGAGCGCGCCGGTACGGCCGACGTTGATCAGAATGTCGTTGAGCCGGGTGACCGCCACCTCGGGCGCGAACTTTCGCGCGAGGGCCCAGCGGGGCTCCCGCCCGCCGACAACCCCCAGCTCCGCGTGCAGCGCAATCTGGTTGACCTTGATCACCACACCATCGGCCTGGAAGGGCAGCTGCGGGATCAGCGTCTCGAGCTCGGGAATCGTCGCCTGCGCGTCGGCAAGGGTTCCGAAGCGGCGCCGGTGCGATTCGACCTGAAAGCCCCAGCGCCCGAGCAGATCGAGCAGATCGGCGTGGGTCTTCGCCGACACGTGGCCCTCGACCGCCTCGACGGCAAAGGCGAACATCCGAAGCCGGCGGCGGCGGGTGATGGAAGGGTCGAGCTGGCGGAGGGCGCCCGCGGCGGCGTTCCGCGGGTTGGCGTAGATCGGGTCGCCGTCGCGCTCCCGGTCGGCGTTAACCCGCTTGAACGCCTCGTAGGGCATGTACACCTCGCCGCGCACTTCCATCACGGCGGGCCACCCGTCGCCCGTGAGCGCGAGCGGAACGTCCGCGATGGTACGGAGGTTGGCGGTGATCGCCTCGCCGATGACGCCGTTCCCGCGAGTGGCTCCGGTCGTGAGCCGCCCCTGTTCGTAGGTCAGACTGACCGCGGCGCCGTCGATCTTGATCTCGGTGATGTATCCCGCCGTCTTCACCTCGGTGACGATCCGCGCGTTGCGC
>JACDDX010000096.1 GCA_013816685.1 Gemmatimonadales bacterium | reverse complement strand
GGTCACGCCCGGCGCTAGGAGCTCGCGCACCGCCTGCCGCAGCGGACCGGTCGGCGCCACCGTCCGGAAGAGGATCTGCGCCGTGGCGTGCGGGGCAAGCACATTGGGGGCGACGCCGCCCCCGAGGATCCCGACGTTCAGGGTCGAGGCGCCGAGCAGCTCATCGACTGGCAGCGGCATCCGGCGGATCCGCTCGATGGTGTCGAGCAGCGCGCCGATCGCGCTCACGCCCTCGGCGGGATACGCGGAGTGGGCTGCCTTGCCGGTGGCGCGGAGGTCGAGGCGGATCGAGCCCTTCTGACCGATCGAGAGCCGGTTCTCGGTGGGCTCGCCGTTCACGAGGAATCGGCTGGTGACGTCGAGCTCGAGGGCCTTCTTCGCGCCGTCCGACCCGTTCTCCTCGCCCACCACGAACAGCAGCCCGATCCGGCGCTCGCCGCTGGCCGCGAGCCGCTCGGCGGCGGCCGTCATCCCGGCCGCGATCCCCTTGGCGTCGCAGCTTCCGCGTCCGTGAATCGCCTGCGCGTCCTCCGCCAGCGGCAGATGCGGCGGCACGGTATCGAGATGGGTCGAGAAGACGAGCGCCGGAGGCTCGCGCCAGGCGTAGAGATTGTTGCGACCGGGCGAGACCGGCTGACGCACGACGTGATAGCCCGCGTGCGCCAGCGCACCGGCGAGGAGCTCGGTCGCCGGACCCTCGGAGCCGGTGGGAGTCTCCAGGGCGACGAGGGCCCGCGTCAGAGCGAGGGCGTCCGTGATGGGGTTCATGAACGCGGCAAGCTAGGAAGCGGATGGGGGCGCGGCAAGAGCGCCGGCACGATCGCCCGCGCGCGCGTCGGCGTCCCGGGCCTCCTGGCGGCCGGCGTCCGGATCCACCAGCGCGAGGATCGCGGCGCCCAGTGCGAAGAACGCGATGACCGAGAGGATGGCGTTCCGACTGGAGCCGGTCGCGGCGATCGTTCCGGCGAAGATGAGTGGACCGAAGATCCCGGCGAATTTCTCGAACACGCTCCAGAAGCCGAAGAACTCCCCCGACTTTTCCCGCGGGATCATGCTGGCGAACATCGAGCGGCTCAGCGCCTGGGTCCCGCCCTGCACCATGCCCACCAGTCCGGCGAGCACGAAGAAGTGTGCGGCGGTCTTCATGTAATAGCCCAGGATGCTGATGCCGGTGTACGCGAGGAGGCCGAGGAAGAGCGAGCGCTTGGCGCCGATGCGGGCGGCCAGCATGCCGAAGAGAAAGGAGAACGGAATGCCGACGAACTGCACCAGCAGGATCGCGCCGATGAGCGCACCCTGGCCGATGCCGAGCTCGGTGCCGTAGGCCGTCGCCATCTTGATGATGGTCTGGATGCCGTCGTTGTAGATCAGAAAGGCGAGCAGCATCAGGAACGCCTGCCGGTACCCGCGGAGCGCGCGGAAGGTGTCGCGCAACTGGGCAAAGGCGGCGCGCACCGTCCACGCCGGCGATGCCTCGTCGATTGCCGCGCTCGCGGGTTCCCGGACCCGGCGGAAGAGTGGAATCGAAAAGAGCAGCCACCAGACGGCCACCGACACGAACGCCAGGCGTACGGGGAGCGTCGCATCCGATTCACTGAGCCCAGGGCCCGACGGCAGGCCGAACCAGGCCGGCTTCTGGATCCAGGCGAGGTTGAGCGCCAGCAGCACACCGCCGCCAAGGTAGCCCAGCGCGTACCCGGCGGTAGAGACCCGGTCGATCTCGTCGGGCCCCGCGACATGCGGCAGCAGCGATTCGTAGAAGACGAAGCTGCCGGTCGCGCCGACCAGCGCGATGACGAACAGCACCGAGGCCAGCCCCAGGTCGCCCCGGTGAATGAACCACATCGCGACGATCGCGGCCGCACCCAGCGCCATGAAGAGCGCCGTGAACCGTTTCCGGTGACCACCCAGGTCGGCGATCGTGCCCAGCACCGGCGACGCGACCGCGATGACCAGCAGCGCGATGGTGTTCACCGTCGCCAGTTGCTGCGTCGCCCGCCCCTCGGCCAGGCCGGCGCCCGCTACCTTGACGAAATAGATCGGAAAGACGGCGACCATGATCGTCGTCTGCACGCTGGACGCGGCCCAATCGTACATCGCCCAGGCGCGGAGCTCGGGGCGGTCGAGGCCCAGGCGGGCGAGGACGCGACTGCTCACGGGAGGCCCACCTTGCGGACCAGCGCCGCGAACCGGCGGTCGGAGCGGATCGGAGCCCATTTGGGGTCCACCTTCAACCAGGTTAGCCCGGCCGAACGATCGCGGTACGCCCGGTCGAGCCACCGGAATGCCGCATCGTGCTCCCCGAGACTGGCGTAGATCGACGCGATCGCCTCCGCACGCACGTAGCGGCGCTCCGCCTCGCGCTCCAGCTCGTGCACGATGCGGCGGGCCTCCGCGCTCCGGCCGAGCTGCGCGTCTGCACGGGCCGTGGCCGCTCGGACCAGATCGCTGAAGTCGGACGGTTGTGCGCCGCTCATGACCGTGAGTGCGTCCTCGGGTCTCGCTGCGCTGAGCAGCGCCGAGCCAAGATGCAGCCTTGTGAGGGAGGAGTTGGAATCCAGCTCCAGGGCCTGGCGATGCGCTTCGATGGCGCGCGTGATCTGGCCGGCGTACTCCAGCACTTGACCCAGCTTGACGCCGAACGCAGGGTCGAGCGGGCTCATGGCCCGTGCCCGCAGTGCAGCGGCCACCGCTGAATCACCCCGGCCGGTGACCGAGTAAACGTCCGCGAGAGTGTAGAACCCGCCTGCAAAGTTCGGGTTGAGCGCCAGGGCACGACGGATCTCCCGCTCCGCGGCCGCGAAGTCCCAAGCGTGGATCAGCTCGACGACACTGAGCGCGTCATGGGCCTCCGCCAGTGTGGAATCGAGCGCGAGCGCGTTGAGGGCTGCGGCCTTGGCCTGCGGGTATGCCTTCCGGGGCGCGACCCAGTCGTCGGCCAACCAGGCCCACGCCTGAGAGATCCCGGTCCACGCAACAGCATATCCTGGATCCCTTGCCAGTGCCGCGTTGTAGAGCTCCAGGCTTCGACGGAGGCCGGCCTCGGTCTTCTTTTCGTAGAAGAAGTTGGCTCTGAGATACAGGTCGTGCGCTTCGAGATCGATGGCCCGCGGCTGGATCACCACTGGCCGGGGTACGCCGCCCAAGGGCGCTCGGAGCGCTGTCACGATCGCGGTGGCGATGTCGTACTGCACGGCGAACACATCCTGCACTTCCCGCTCGTAGCGCTCCGACCAGAGCGCCAGTCCATCCGACGCGCTGGTGAGCTGTACGGTCATTCGAAGCCGCGTGCCCGCGCGTCTCACGGTACCCTCGAGGACGGTGCCGACGTTGAGTCGTCGCCCGATCTCGCGCACGTCGATCTCCTGCCCCTTGAAGGCGAATGCCGAGGTGCGCGACGCCACCCGGAGCCCGGCCACTTTGCTGAGCCCGCTCGTCAGCTCGTCGGTCATCCCGTCGGAGAAGTATTCCTCTTTGGGGTCGCCGCCCACGTTGACGAAGGGGAGCACCGCGAGCGAGGCCGGTGACGCCGGGGCGGTAGCGGAAGGCACCGGTGTCAGGGACGGTGCGGGTGTCGTAGCAGGTGCGGCTCGCCCGCTGAACGCGAGCACCACTCCGGCGATCACGGCAAGCACGGCGGCGCCGATGGCGATCGCGCGATTCCGACGAGACCTCGATCCGCTGCGGGCAACGGCCACCGAGCCGCTCGGCGTCCCGATCGCATCCAGCGCCTGCACGATCTCCGCGGCCGACTGGGGCCGGTCGGCTGGGCGCTTCTCGAGACAGCGCATGACCAGCGTGGCCAGCGGGTCGGAAAGGCCGGCGCGGCGGCGGCCGATCGGCTCTGGCGCTTCGAGGGCATGGGCGGCGAGCAGTGCCTGCGGCGAGCGCCCGGCGAACGGCGGCTGCCCGGTCAGGAGCTCGTAGGCGACGATACCCAGCGCGTAGAGATCGGCGCGGTGATCGACCGCGGGGTCGGCGGCGGCCTGTTCGGGCGACATGTAGGCCGGCGTGCCGAGCGCAATGCCGGCCGAGGTCCCGTGGGTGCCGTCGGGCGTTGCGGCGCTGCTCAGCGCCTTCGCGACCCCGAAGTCGCTGACGACGGCGGTGCCGCCGGAAAGCAGGACGTTCTCCGGCTTGATGTCGCGGTGAACGATGCCGTGCTCGTGCGCGTAGGCGAGCGCGGATGCGATCTCGCGGAGCACCCGCGTGGCCTCGCTCACGGGAAATTCACCGCTCCTCGCGAGCCGCCCTCGGAGCGACTCGCCGGCGATGTAGGGCATGGTGAACCAGGGCAATCCGACGGCTTCGCCGGCCGAGAGGAGCGGGACGATGTGCGGGTGCTGCAGCCCCGCGGCGAGCCGGATCTCGCGGGCGAATCGTGCGATGTTCACCCCCGCGGCCAGTTCCGGCGGCAGCACCTTAACGACCACCGTCCGACCCAGCGCGGTTTCCCGGGCGAGGAAGACGCGCGACATGCCGCCGCCGCCCAGCTCGCGCTCGAACGCGTAACTCTGGCCCAACGCCGACTGGAGCTGGTCACGCAGGTCCAGGCTCATGGCCTCGCGCTGGGCTGGGGAGGCCGGCGTACTACGTTAAGGACCATGGAGCTGACCGTGCGGACAGTTGGGCACTCGACGCCCTCCTCTTCGGAGTTCCTTGCCGTGCTCGCACCCTACACCATCGAGGCCGTCGCCGACGTCCGGCGCTTTCCCGGCTCCCGACGCCAGCCGCAGTACCAGCAATCGACGTTTCAGGCTGCGCTCGCCGCCGAGGGTATCGAGTACTGCTGGCTGCCGGCCCTGGGTGGCCGCCGCCGGCCCGACCCGCAATCGTCCAACGGGGCCTGGCGTCATCAGGCCTTCCGCGGCTATGCCGATCACACCGCCAGCGAGGAGTTTGCGGCCGGGTGGTTCGAGTTGCTGCTGCTGGCGCACGGACTCCGCACGGCGGTCATGTGCGCGGAGGTGCTCTGGTGGCGCTGCCACCGGCGGCTCATCGCCGACGTGCTCGTGTCGCTCGGCGTGCAGGTCGTACACATCCTCGATGCGGCGACGGCCCAGCCGCACCTGTTGGCCCCACCGGCCCGGCTGGTGGACGGCCGGCTGACGTACGTACTCCAAGGTCCCGCAGGCTCACCCGGCGCGCTGCCCTGACGCACCCCTGCTCCTTCCACGTCGTTGGGGAACGGGTCGGTACCCGCTATCCAGCGGGATCGCGGGTCGCGCAGGGCATGACATACTTGGGGGAGGCTCGCGGATTCTTCCGAGTCGAAGTGCAACAGGACGTGGGGGGTAGAGTCGGACGGCGGAGAGCGCTCGGCTGTCACGCACTCGCCGGCATCACCCTCCAGCCAGGCAATGTCCGCGAGATCCTTCGGCCGGCCGGCCGGCCGCTCGCTTGTTGGCCATGAAATCCTCCCGGCCGACGACGAGAAACTCAATTCCCGCGGCGAAGAGTTCTGACAACATCTCGGCGAAGTCGCGGTTCATCGGCGAGCCCCTCCTTGAAGGCCCATGCATGGAGGGCGAGCTGCCACATCATGGCCAACCGTTCGGCCGAGGGCTGGTCCGCCACGGGAGCCTCCCGGCCCTCGAGTTCGAGCGGGATGCGCCGAACGGGGTAGTTGGAGCGGTCTGTCATGAGTCCGAATCTACGCGCCGCGGGGTAAGGCTGCCATCACCGGCCGGTTGCTAAGCGCGCTCCGTCACGCCGCCGCCCGCGCTGCCCGCCCCTCCCGTGCCTCCCGCGCGTTCCGGCGCATCGACAGCAGCACCGCTACGGTGAGGGTCAGGACAATGACGACGAGCGACGCCAGCGTCGGCAGGTGCACCCAGTGGCTCAGCGTCATCTTGGCCCCGACGAAGACCAGGATGGCCGCAACGCCGGGCTTGAGATAGACGAACTTGTCGATCATCCCCGAAAGGACGAAGAACAGTGCCCGGAGGCCCAGGATCGCGAAGACGTTCGAGCTGTAGACCAGAAACGGATCGCGGGTGACGGCGAAGATCGCCGGGATGCTGTCGATGGCGAAGATCAGGTCGGACCACTCCACCACCAGCAGCACCAGCAGCAGCGGCGTCGCCATCCAGCGCCCGTCCGGCCCGTGGGTGATGAAGTTGGCGCCATCGTACTTCCCCGATACCGGCAGCACCCGCCGCGCCAGTCGCACCAGCGGGTTCTTTTCCGGCTCGATCTGATCGTCCTTCTGGGTGACCATCCGGATCCCGGTGACGATCAGGATCCCGCCAAAGACGAACACAATCCATTCGAATTCCGCCAGCAGCAGCGACCCGGCCAGGATCATGACCAGCCGCATCACGATCGCGCCGAGAATGCCCCACTTGAGCACCTTCGGCTGCGCGTCTGCCGGCACCCCGAAGTACGAAAAAATTAGAATGAAGACGAAGAGATTGTCGACGCTGAGCGACAGCTCGATCAGGTAGCCGGTGTAATACTCCAGCGCGTGGTGGGTGCCTTCCCGCCACAGCAGGAACAGGCCAAACAGCAGCGCAAAGGCGATGAGCCCGCCACTCCAGCTCATCGCCTCCTTGAAGCTCAGCACATGCGACCGCCGGTTGAGCACGCCGAGGTCGAGGACCAGCAGCGCCACGACCAGACCGGTGAATCCCAGCCAGACGGTCAGGTCGTGTTCCCCCACGATCAGCGGCCCGCCGCCATCGCCTCGAGTCGCGCGACGCGCTCGGCCGTCGGCGGGTGGGTGCTGAAC
>JACDDX010000095.1 GCA_013816685.1 Gemmatimonadales bacterium | reverse complement strand
GATCCGGCGGCCCGTTGGCGCGACGCCTGGGAGAATCCAGGCATGTCGATCGTGTGGGTGAACGAGAAGATGAGCTCATCCACGATGCGATCGGTGCCGACGGTGCGGGCGAGGGGCACCAGCGCCACGTCCTCGCCGCCGGTCATGAGCGGCACGTGGTTGACGACCGGATCGTGCGTCATCGTCGCCATCGTCGTCTCGAGGCTCTTGCTGGCAAACTCCGCCGCGGTGTGGCGCTCCCAGAGCGCGATCATGGCGCGCTGCCGGACAGAAAGCTCGGTGTCAGTCATGCTCTTCCCCGGAATGACGATCAGAGGCGTTTGACGTAGCGGCTGTATTCCGGCGCGTATCCATGGCGCTCGTACACGGCGCGAGCGCGCCGGTTGCCGTCGAACACATGCAGCGTGATCATGTCGAAGCCCTGATCGCGGGCCCAGTGCTCGGCCGCGTCGAGCAGCCGACTCCCGGCCCCCTGCCCCTCGACCTCCGCGCCGACGACGAGAATCGACACATGCGCGTGGGGCGCCTGGCGGAAGTAATCGACTTGTCGCTGCAGGTAGACCAGGCCGCCGCGGGTGCCGTCGTCCCGCTCCGCGATCAGCACCGCTTGCTGGTCGTCGGGCCGCTCCAGCGCCGCAAGCAGCGCTTCCGACTCCGCCCGCACGATCTCGCCCGCCGTGCGGCCGGCCGGCAACTCGAATCCCTGGGCCAGTCTCGGCGCCAATCCAACCACGAAGTCGCGCTCGTCGTCACGTGCCGGCCGGATCGTCCAAGCCACCGGGGGCACGGCTGGGCGGCCGGCGTGCGCCATCGCGACGACTCAGCCCAGCGGACCGATGCCGGTGAAGTGCACCATGGTGGCGTCCGGATGCCGGCTGTCAAACAGGGTCTCGCTCACCCGGCCGGTGCCTTTCTGGCCGGTATCCAGCGTGAAGGTCAGGCGCTCGTTGGGCAGAATTCCGTCTGCGCTGCGCGACATGAATTTGCCGCTCCACGACTGCCGGCCCTGACCGGGCTCCGTGAGATCGACATGGACTTCCACATCGGCGAGATCCTTCCGGTTGGTGCGTTCGATCGATGCCATGTGCGAGGCCATTCGGGAACCTTCTCTTTCTGACGGCGAGGGAGCATGTCCAAGAGCTGTCGGGGCGTGACGAACCCGATGTCTAATGGTACTCCAGGATCAGTGACGGCGCTCGCTTCGGGGCTTGATCCCAACGGGGCTGGAGACGAGAATCGCCTGGCGAGAGCCTTGCCGCGCTGCGTACGCCAGACAACTCCGGCACCGTCACGTCCTCGTCCGGGCAAGCCGCGTCAACGCCCGGTCGAGCGCCGCTGCAAAGGCCTGCTTCGCCCGGCCGTCGAACGGTGGCGGCCCACCGGTCACTCCGCCCGCCGAGCGGACCCGATCCATGAAGTCCCGGATGGAGAGCCGCTCGCCGACGGTCTCGGCGGTGTGTTCCTGACCCCGTGGATCGAGCACGACCACCTGCCTCGGCACCAGCACGGCGGCGAGCGGGATATCCTGCGTGACGACCAGATCGCCAGCCAGTGCGTGCTCGGCGATATAGTCGTCCGCCACGTCGGGGCCACCATCCACCCGGACGGCCCTGACCAGCGGGTTGCCCACCGGCGGCTGCAGCCGCTGATTGGCGACGAGGATGGTTTCGAGCTGCAGCCGTTTTGCGGCCCGGAAAATCAGCTCCTTCACGTCGCGGGGCGCGGCGTCTGCGTCGATCCAGATCCTGAACGTGCTCAGGAGGCCATCGTGACGCTCACCCCGGCGCGGTGCGTGTGCCCGTCAGCGGGTGGCCGCGGCCGTCGGGAAGTTGGTGACGAGGCCGCCCTGCTTCACGGTTCGGGCGATCCGCTCGGCGAAAATCCGCGTACCCGCCCGCACCATCGCTCCGGGCTCGCCCTTGAGCTCGGTGGAGTCGTCCAGCAGAATCTTGCCGGTCCGGACGTTGATGAGCTGACCGGTGAACAGCCAGATGAGGTTGCTGGTCTTGCTGACCTTGGCCATCACGACCCAGGGCGCCTGAAGCGAGCTGGCGACCATCCGCGAGCAGGACACGATGACGTTGCAGGCCTGGCCTCCGGTCACCTGACGGGCGCGGGTCGAGGTCGCGATGGCGGTGACCCGTTGCTGGGGGGCGAGCTGGCTGCCGAGCAGGCCCTGCAGGCGCGACTGCAGGACCTCGTTGGCGAGTTTGCCGACCGCAGTGTCGGTGGCTTCCTGCAGGTTGGCCTGCGCGTTATAGAGGGCGACGGGCATGGCAGCGACCCGGGCATCGGGAGCTTCACGAACCGCGACGGTGTCGCTCTGGGCAACGGCCCCGGGGGCCGTGGTAAGTGCAATCAGCATTGCCAGCGGCGGAAAGATCGCGCGGCTGAGAGAGAGGAAGTGTGTCATGCTTGCAAAATAGCCCTGTCCCGAGCGTCGTTCATGGGAAGGTACGGAGCACCTGCGCCGCCGCCGCGACTGCGCGATCGACATCGTTGGTCGTGGTGCGCCAACTCGAAACCGAGACCCGCATGCAGCGCATGCCTCGCCAGGTGGTCCCGGTGAAGAAGGCCTCGCCCGTGGCGTTGATGGTCGCCATGACCGCATCGGTTCGGCGGTCGTGGTCTTCCTCCATCGCTCCAGAGCGCGGGTCGTAGAAGCGCAGCAGCCCCTGGTTGATCCGCGGGACGCACAGTGCGCGCGCGTTCGGCAGTGCACCGATACGGGTCACCAGGTCGTGCGCATGATGACAGCAGCGTTCGACGAGATCGGCCAGGCCGGTGCGTCCGAGCTCCCGCAGGGCCGCCCAGGTCGCGAAGCCCCGCGCGCGGCGCGAGTGCTCCGGCGTCCAGTCGAGCTGGTCGCGCACGTCATCGGCGTGGACGAGGTAGCTCGCGCGATGCGCCATCCCGGCACGATGGTGCTCCGGGTGCGCGACGAACGCGTACCCGCAATCGTACGGGACATTGAGCCATTTATGCCCGTCGGTGGCCCAGGAGTCGGCGAGCTCGACCCCGGCGAGCAGGTGGCGCAGTTCCGGCACCACGTTGCACCAGAGACCCATCGCACCGTCCACATGCACCCACGCTCCGGCGCCGTGCGCGAGAACGATGAGCTCAGGAAAGCAATCGAACGCGCCGCAGTTGACGTCACCCGCCTGTAGCACCACGATCGTGGGCCGGTCGGGCTCGCCCGCCAGCGCATCTCGCAGGTCGGCGGGTCGCATCCGCGAGGCCGGATCGCTGGGCAGCACCACCATGTTCGAGGTGCCGATGCCGAGGAGCTTCGCCGCGCGGATCGTGGTGCCGTGCACTTCACTGGACGTGAGCATGCGGAGCGCTGGTGCACCGGCGAGTCCGTCGCGATTGACGTCCCACCCCGCGCGCGCGAGCACCGCATGCCGAGCCGCGGCCAGGCAGGTGACGTGCGCCATCTGGCAGCCGGTCACGAGCGCGAAGGAGGCGGAGGCCGGGAGGCCAAGCACGTCCTTGAGCCAGGTGCCGCAGACTTCCTCGACGACGGCAGCCGCGGGGCCGCAGGCGTAAAGGCCGGCGTTCTGATCCCACGTCGCGGTGAGCCAGTCGGCGGCGAGCGCGGCGGGCAGGCCGGCACCGATAACCCAGCCGTAGAATCGGCCTCCGGCCGTGCCGAGCAGACCGCCGGCGGCGTCGCGCGCGAGCTCGTCGATGACGGTCACGGGGTCCACGCCCTGGTCCGGAAGCGGCTGGGCGAAGCGCCGTCGCAGCTCGGCGAGCGGGGTCGTCGTGCACACCGGCGCGGCATCGAGCGACCCGAGGAACGAGAGCGCCAGCTCCGTAGCTCGCTCGAGGGTTGCCTGTTGTCGGGTGGTGTCGGGGGGCATCGGGCCGTCCGCCGTGAATGTGCTTCGTGGGACGATGCTGCAACGCACCGGCAATTCGGACCCTCAACGATACCGGACCGGTTGGACGGTGTCTAACGGCTCATGGATCAGTGCGGCGCGTCCGCGAGGCCACGGGCGATCCTGGCCGCTCGGACTACCCGTGCTCCGGACCTTGGCGCTCGGGGCTCACGCGGCGCGCTTCCTGGCCCTGCGCCAACAGTCGTTCCGCGAAGTCCAGGCGCTCCTGCGCCTCGCTCAACTCCCGTCGCACGTGGCTCATGTCGCCTTCGAGCACCTCGACCCGGTCATGGAGCTCGACTCCAACGGGGGGCTGCCTCAGGCGCTGAGCCCCGAGGCCGAACGCCAGCGCGAGCCCCGCGTGCACCGCGGCATGCCACGGCTCGGCTGATCCAGCCGCGAAGCCGACTGCAGCCAGGTTGATGGCGCTCAGCAGGACGGCGACCGGCTGCCAGAGCGCGGGCTTGAAGGCCATGGCGAGGTCCTGTCGAATCTGTCCAACGAATGGCTACCAGCAGGCGGCGACCTAAGAGAAAGTACGTTCCGCGCTCGACTGTCCCACAGTTCACGCGAGCAGCGCAGCCAGCGCCTGTCGCGCGTGATGGTCGAGGGCGCCCGGCCCAGGCCGCGCGCGATGGCACGGCTCGACGCACCGACCTCAAGTCCGCGAGAGATCTCTTCGCGCTCGCCCAGCGAGAGGCGGAGCGGTGAGCGTCCGCGTCGCCGCGGCGTCAGCCCGCCAGTGTGGACGAAGGGACGCTGAATGGATTTCGTCGAGCACCCGATGGCGGCCGCGGCCATCGCATGGGTATCGCCCGCCGCCATCCGCACCAGCAGCGCGCCGCGCTCTGCCGGGCTTAACCGCCGCCCATGGTCTCCGTGTCTCGGCACTCCTCACCTCCTGGCGAGTCAGCGTAGGTTAGAAAGATCGCCAAGTGGTGCGTTGATCGGTTGAGACCGCCCGCGTTCGTTGCCAAGCTGCGCGATGTGGTCGGCCTCTATCTCGATCCGCCGAAGCGGGCCGTAGTGTTCTCGGTCGATGAGAAGCGCCAGATCCAGGCCCTCGATCGGAGCCAGCCGGGACTGCCGTTGAAGAAGGGGCGGGCGGGGACCTTCACCCACGACTATAAACGGCATGGCACGACCACCCTGTTCGCGGCGCTGGATGTCGCCACCGGCCGAATCCAGCACGCCTGTCTCCCCCGCCATCGCCGAGACGAATTCCTCCGGTTCATGACGCGCCTGGAACGCCGGGTGCCGAAGGGCTTGGGCCTCCACGTGATCCTCGACAACTACGCGACCCACAAGACCCCCGAGGTCGCGCAGTGGCTCCGGCGCCATCCCCGCGTGCATTTCCACTTCACGCCAACCTCCGCCTCCTGGTTGAATCTGGTCGAGCGGTTCTTCAGCGAGCTCACGACCCGCCAGCTCCGGCGCCTCGCGGTCACCTCCGTCGCCCAGCTCGAGGCCGCCATTCATGGCTACGTGGCACACCGCAATGCCGATCCCCGGCCCTTTACGTGGACCGCCTCCGTGCACTCCATCCTGGCCAAGGTCCGGAGAGCGAACAAGACTTTGGCTTCACTACACTAGCTAATGCCTCGACCCGCCCGAAACCAGCCGTGTCCGTGCGGCAGTGGAAAGAAGTACAAGAGCTGTTGTTGGCTAAAGGACTCGGCTGGCCACGCCTTTGGCACCCCGACCACGTCGGAGCTTACCGACATTCTTGTGTGCTCTGAATCCATGCTGATGAACCGGGTCCGTCGCGAAGCAGGCGTTGTGGCCGAGTCATTCGACGACATGACCACCGAAGCCGCAGCAGATCTTGAAGAATATCCTGCTGCTCGGCGGTCACGCGCTGGTGGCCGACTTCGGCATCGCGCGGGCGGTGAGCTCGGCGGGCGGCGAGAAGCTGACCCAGACCGGCATGGCGGTGGGCACGCCGTATTACATGAGTCCGGAACAGGCCCTGGGCAGCGAGCACGTGGACGCTCGGAGCGACGTCTATAGCCTGGGCTGCGTGCTGTACGAGCGGCTGATCGGGCAGCCGCCATTTTACGGGGCCGAACCCGATGGCCATCATGGCGCGCCACTCCATGGAGGCGGTGCCCAGCCTGTAGGTGGTGCGGCAGTCGATCCCGGACGCGGATCAGGACGATCGGGCCCGGGGCCGGGGAGCCGGCGCACCTGCGAAGAAACAACAAGGATGTGAATATCCATGACAACCGTCAGGGTGAATATGGAGGCGCCTAACGCCGGCTTCTGCTGCGAGCGGATCAGACCACTGCGCGCGCAGCGCGCTTCCGCAGCCCGCTCGTCTGCAGCAAGCATCCGGCGACGATGCTGCGATGTTTCCGCTGGCGGCGCAATGGTAGGGTGACAGCCTTCACGTCCCCCTCGCGTATGCTCGGCGCTCCGTGCCCTCGGAGCGCAAGTGACCCACGGCACACCGTCGGGCGGGGCCCTCGGCGTCTCCAAGCCCCGCCGTCCGCAGGCGTCGCCGCTCGTCCGGTTGGTACAGGATCATTTCCATCGCCTGCAGACCGTGTACGACGAGCGCTTCGCGCCCACGCACGGCGCCTGGCGGCCTGTCGTTCGCGAGGTCGCCGACAAGTTCCTCGCGTGCGGCGTGTTGGACCACGGCTTCGCGCGCATCCGCTGCGACACCTGCCCGCACGAATACCTGCTCGCCTTCTCGTGCAAGGGTCGCTACTTCTGCCCGAGCTGCCACGCCAAGCGGCTCGCGCTCTGGGAGCACTGGCTCGACGCCACGCTCCTCGCCCCGGTGCCACACCGGCAGGTGGTGCTCACCATCCCGAAGCGGCGTCGCGCGTACTGCCTGGATCGCCGCCGGC
>JACDDX010000094.1 GCA_013816685.1 Gemmatimonadales bacterium | reverse complement strand
ATTCGGACCGCTGACCCGCACACTGATCGCGGGCCCGGATTATCTCCTCGACCTGGTCGAGCTCGGCAGCGACCGGGAGCATACGGTGGAGCTGCCCTGGCACCTGGCTGACGAGTTCGCCGTCGAGACGGCCGACGGTTGGACCGCCGATTCGATCGCGGGCGACGGCGAGTTCGTGCACGATGTGCAGCGGCTGCTCCGCGGGAGAGCGGACGACCTCCTCCGTGTGCGAGTCGGCATGGACGGACGCGCACTCCATCTGTGCTTTGACGGCGAGCTGCTCCGCGCCCGGGCGCCCGGGGCGCCCGGCACCGGTCCCGACATCCCCTTTCTCCTGCTCCGAGGCCGCGGACGAGCGGTGCGGTTCCTCAGCGTGCTCGACACGGGGGCAGGGGGACCGGGCATCGAAGCTGTATCGACATCCGGCGGCGTCATCGAGGTGCGGACCGGTGCGGGGCTTCATCGCCACGCCGTTTCTACTGATGGGTGGGAGATCCGGATGGGCGCCGAGACGGTCCGGCTTCGCGCGCGTCGTCCGGCCGAGACCACGCTGCAGCCGCTCATCGCCGATCGGCCGGCCCGCGCCCACGCCTTTGCCCCGCATCTGCTCCAGCCCCCCGCGCTCGACGGCACGCTGGACGGCTTCGACACCGGATTCCCGCTGACCCTCGACTACGACGATCAGTACCGGCGGAGCGAGGAGCCGTACCCGGGCGCCGAGGCGTTCTCTGCCCGGGCCTGGGCGGCGTGGAGTGACGAGGTGGTCTATCTCGCGGTCGACGTCAGGACGGACGATCCCCGGCTTCGCACCACTGATGCTGCACCGCTCCGGCTCGACAACGAACCCGAAGACATTCACTCCGACGGCCTGCAGATCTACGTCCGGGTGGCTGCCGTCGGGTCACTCGGCGAGCCCGCTCCGGTGTACGGATTTCTGGTGATTCCGTCTGCGGACGGCCAGTTGCGCGTGCAAGGCACCGGTGGCACCGCCGGCAACGCCGCGTTGATACGCGGTGCGTGGGCGCTCAGCGACGCCGGCTACCGCGTCACGCTCGCGATGGCGATGCCGCCGGACGCTTTCCCCAGCCGTGACGGACTCCGGACCGGCGACCGACTCGACTTCGACCTCCTGGTCAATCGGCTGGGCGCCGAGCGCGAGCGCCGCGAGGGTCAACTCGTCTGGAGCGGTGGCGGTGGCTGGATCTGGCTCCGTGGCGATCGCCAGGATCCGGCGCGCTTCGGCGTGCTGGAGCTCGGCTGATGTCGGAGGATTCGTCCCTCCGGTCAGCGCTCGCGGGCGTGACGTCCACCGGCAGCAAGCGATCGGATGTTCTGTTCGGTGAAGGCGCGGTCGATGTCCCGTTGCGGATGCGGCGATCCGCCGGCTGCCGCGTCTGGGACGACCGGGGCCGCGAATACGTCGACTACCTCATGGGGCTCGGCGCCGTCGCCCTGGGGTATGGCTATCCTGCCGTTGCGGAAGCTGCGGCGCAGGCGGCGCGGGACGGCGGGGTCGGTCCCTTGCCGCCGGTGCTCGAAGAGGAGGTCGCCGCCGAAATCGCTCGGCTGATTCCTTGGGCCGAACAGGTGCGATTCCTCAAGACCGGGGCAGAGGCGATGGCGGCGGCCGTCCGGCTCGCGCGTGTAGCCACCGGTCGCGACCTCGTGCTCGGCTGCGGCTATCACGGCTGGCTCGACTGGTGTCAGGGCGCGGCCGGTGTGCCCGCCGCCACCCGCGCGCACTACGGCGAGCTTCCCTTCAATGACGCCGAGCGCGCGCGCGCGATCATCCGGGCCGCCGGTGATCGCCTTGCTGCCGTGGCGTTCGAGCCGGTCATCGTGCAGCCCCCGGACACCGAGTGGCTCGCGGTGCTTCGCGAGGAGACGGCCCGGGTCGGCGCCGTCCTCATTCTGGACGAGGTGAAGACGGTGTGTCGGCTGGCGGTGGGCGGCGGCGCCGAGCGCTTCGGGATCCGTCCCGATCTCGTCGTACTGGGTAAGGCCATTGCCAACGGCTTTCCGCTCGCGGTGGTGGGCGGGAGCGCGGCACTGATGAGCGGTGTGTCGCGCACCTGGATTTCGTCTACGCTGGCGACCGAATTCGTTTCGCTCGCCGCCGCTCGCGCGACGCTGCACCAGATGGTGAAGCAGGACGTGCCCGCCCACATCGCGCGAGTCGGGGGGCAGCTCTTTGCCGGCCTGCACCGGCTGCACGCGCGCTATCCGTCCGTGATTACTGGCGTCGGCGGATTGCCGGAGATGTGCTTTCTCCAGTTCACCGACGAGAGCCTGTCTCGCGCGCTCGCCACCGGCGCTGCCGGTCGCGGCGTTCTCTTCAAGCGCTCGGCGTACAACTTCACATCGTTCGCCCACGATACCGCAGTGGTGGAGCACACCCTCGGCGCGCTCGACGAGAGTCTGGCGCCGCTCGCGGGCTGACGCTGCAGCACTCTTGGCATCCGTTCGACCCGTCTAGATTCCGTGGGCACGAAGACGGCACACGATTCCGAGGGCTGATCGAGATCAGGAGCGATGATGTCACGTAAACCGACGATCGACGATACTGACGACGTGGACGATGAGGACGGCGCGGTCGAAGATGAGCGCGACGCGGAGACCGATCTGTCGCTGCATGAGGAGCCTGCCGAGGATGTGATCACGGCTCCGGAGCTCGACCAGCCGGATCCCGGCACGCGAGAGTCCTGACACTCACGGTGCTCATCGACGTCCACGCGCATTTCTTTCACGAGCGCACCCCGCGCGGCGACTGGCAGGAGCTGAACGCCAGCCGTCTGCGCGCCGGTGAGCGCGTCGGCATCACCATCCACATCGCCTCGATTCTGGGTAGCTGGGGCCGCACCTCTCCGACCTATTTCCCCTCCCCCACCGACCTGACCCACGCCAACGCCTACCAGCGCGCGCTGCAGCGCCAGCATCCCGACCGGATCCGGAGCTACGTTGCCGTCAACCCCAACTTTCCGGGTCACGCGGAAGCCGAGATCCGCGGCGGCGTGGCGGAAGGGATGATCGGCATCAAGCTCGCGGCCAGTCGGCGGGCCGACGATCCGCTCATCGATCCAGTCTGCGCGCTCGCCGCCGAATATGGCGTACCCGTGCTTCAGCACATCTGGCAGCATCGCCGGCGCGACCACGCGGGGCAGGAGGCAAGCGACGCCGTAGAGCTCTGCCGGCTCGCGCGTCGCCACCCTGCGGTTTCCTTTCTGCTCGCCCACATCGGTGGCGGCGGGGACTGGCTGCACTCGCTCCGCGCGGTGCGCGATGCCGCCAACGTGTACGTCGATCTCTCGGGGAGCGGGGTCGATGGCGGCATGCTCGAGGCCTGCAGCGAGGCCGTCGGCGTCTCCCGCCTGCTCTGGGGCTGCGACCTGACGATCGACACCGGCTGGGCCAAGCTCCGGTATCTGGAACACCTGCTCTCCGCCGCCGATCTCGAGGCCGTCCGCTGGCGGAATGCCGCCCGCATCTTTCCACCCACCGCCTTCCCGAACGACTGATGCGCATCGATGTCAGCGCCTTCGTCGGTGCCTATCCCTGGCGTCGGGTGCCGGGCACCGCGCCCGACGCGGTGCTCGCCGCGATGGACCGCGTCGCCATCGACGAGGCCTGGGTGAGTCACCTCCCGGGCTTCTTCTGGCGCGACCCGATGGAGGGCAATCGCTGGCTCCGGGAGGCCAGCGCAACCCACCCGCGCCTGAGGCCCGTGCCCGCGATTCATCCCGGTCTCGGCGGGTGGGAGCGCGAGCTTCGTGCGGCGATCGACGGCGACGTCCCCGCCGTGCGCGCCGATCCCACCTGGTACGCGCTGGATCCACGAGGCGCGGAGATGCGGACGCTGGCGGGCGCGTGCGGAGAGGCGGGCATCCTTCTCATGCTCGCGGTGCGGCTGGAGGACAGCCGTCAGCGTCATCCCCACGATGGGGCGGGAGAGCTGCCCCCGTGGGCGGTGCGCGCACTCATCCGAGCGCACCCCGCGGTCAGACTTCTGGTCACCCACGCTGACAAGCCGTTCGTCGAGGAGGTGCACTTCGGCTCGACGGCCGAGGAGTCGTCCCGAATCTCGTGGGAGATCGGGTGGATCTGGGGGCCGCCCGAAGAGCATCTTGCGACGCTGCTCGAGACCGTCGGCGTCGAGCGGTTCGTCTTCGGCACCGGGCAGCCGCTGCGCCTCCCCGAGAACGCGGTGGCCAAGCTCGATCTGCTCGACATCGATGCCGCCACACGGGTGGCGATCGAATCGGGGAACGCGTCGTCGCTGCGGCGGGTTGGCACCGGCGCGTGACACTGCTCGACCGACTCGCCTGGGGGCTGCTGCCTGCCGTTCCCGTCCCGTTCCGCGGCGAGATGCTCGATGCCGGGGCGCAACACCGCTACGCCCGGTGGATGGCCGGAATGCCGGGCGCCGGCGTCGCCGTGTGGGCGCACACCGGTCGAGGGCCGTACCTGACCCCTGCGCAACGCGCGCTGGTGATCCGGTCCTGGCGCGAGGCGATGCCCGAGCGGGTGATCGTGGCCGGCGCCCGGGATGAGGCGATGGCCGCCGAGGCGCAGCAGGGCGGCGCCGATGCGCTGCTCGCCTTTCCCGCATCCGACGACCCGGTCGGCCATCACCGTCGGCTGGGGCGCCACCTCCCGGTCATCGCCTTTCTGCTGTACGACGCCGCGGGTGGCGTGGCGTATGATGATGCCACGCTCCACGCCATTCTCGAGCTCCCGGCCGTGGTGGGAATCAAGGTTGCCACGCTCGATTCCGTGCTGACGTTCCAGCGCGTTGCCGCCGTCTGCCGACACCATCCCGACAAACTGCTCATCACGGGGGAGGACCGGTTCCTGGGCTACTCGCTGCTGTGCGGCGCGCGGGGGGCGCTCCTCGGCATGGGCGCCGCGTTGCCCGACCTGCAGGCCGATCTCCTCCGTGCGTGCGCCGATGAGGACTGGCCTCGATTCATCGCGCTCAGCGACCGGTGCGACCGCTTCTCGCAGGTGACCTTCATCGCGCCGATGGAGGGCTACATCCGCCGGATGTTGTGGGCGGCCGCGGCCGAAGGCGCTATCCCCAAGGCGGCGTGCGATGATCCCTGGGGTCCGCCGCTGCCCGACCCTGAACGCGCAGCCGTCGAGGCACAGGTCCGGATTGCTCGCGCGGCTCGCGGCTGATTTCGAGCGCTTCGGCCGGGAGTGGCCGAGGGACTTCGCGACGCACGTTCGCGAGGCATACCGGATCGACCTCTCCGCCCGCTATCTCGGGCACGCGCTGCGGCATCCCTTCGGCAAAGCATCCGGGCAGCTGTCCCTGAACGAAGATCAACTCGAAGCCGATCGGACCGCAGGCGTGGCCTTCGTGGTGCTCAAGACCGTCATCGCCCAGGACGAAGCCGGCGCCCGCGGTATGGAGGCGTGGGCGATCCACGAGACCCGCATGCGGGTCGAGCGGCGTGCGGCGGCTGATGGGCGGGAGGGATGGACGGTGACTTGGAACGGCCGCGGATGGGACCGGCCGTTCGAGGACTACCTGGCCCTCGTGCGACTTGCGGCGGAGATGACCCGGAGCGGGACGATGGTCGCGGTGCCGTCGGTGAAATACCACCTGCCGCGGCTGGACGAGACCTTCCGCGACCCCGAATATGAATTTACGACCCGCCGGCTCGTGGACGCCTGGGGCGAGGACGGTCTCCCGCTGGAGAAGGATTTCTCGCCGACCCTCGCCGGCGACGCGCTGGGCGATGAGCAGGAGCGGATCCTCCGCTGGATTCGCGAGGTGCCGGCCCGAATCCGGGCCGGCGCCGGCACTCGTCCGGTCCGTCTGGCCCTCAAGCTCATGAATGCCCGCTTCGACGATGCGTTTCAGCGCCGGATGCTGGAGGCCGCGTCCGGTGCCGACGCGCTGGTGGTGTTCAACCGGCTCTGGGATTCCGATCGCCGCGTCGCGTACGGAGGCTGGGACCTGAGTGACCGGAACCTGCGGGTGCTCGCGGCGGCCCGCACACTGGCGCTGCCGCCGCTCTCCGGCACCGGCAACGTGGTCACCGGTCGCGTCGCCCTCGAGTACGCTCGGCGTGGCTGTGAGAGCGTGCAGCTCCACACGTTTTTTCAGCTTCCGCTGAGCGAATACCCCGCCGCGGCCGGGACTCGGCAGCAGCGCGCCCTCCATGCGCTGGTCTTTCACCCTCGCGACGGTATAATCGCCGGGATGCTCGACCTCGAGGCGTCGGGCGTCCTCGCGCGACGCGGCGGCGAGCTGCGCTTCCTCGATCTCGCGGAGCAGCGGCCATGATGCGTCCATGATGCAGATCATTCGCGCCGAGCTTCGTGAGCTGGCGCTGCCGCTGCTGGAGCCGTTCGTCATCTCGGGCGGCACGATGACCGAGCGCCGCTCGCTGCTGGTTGTGCTCCACGACGGCGACGGCCACGTCGGCTACGGCGAGTCTCCGCCGTTCGAGCTGCCGTTTTACTCCGAGGAGACGCTCGCGTCGGCCCGCGACACCATCGGCCGCGTGCTGCTGCCGCGGATCGCCGGCCGGGTGTTCGACTCGCCCGAGGCGCTTGACGCCGCACTCCGGATCGGCGTCCGGGGCAATCCCTTCGCCCGGGCCGCTATCGAGACCGCCGCGTGGGATCTGGAAGCCGCCCGGCGCGACACCGGCCTCGCCGCCCTCCTGGCCGAACGACTCGGCGTCGCCCCGTCAGCAACCATCCCGTGTGGTGTCGCGCTCGGTATCCCGACCGATCGCAGCATCGGCACGCTGGAGCGCTGGATCGCGGGTGCCGTGAGCGTCGGCTATCGTCGGGTCAAGATCAAGAT
>JACDDX010000093.1 GCA_013816685.1 Gemmatimonadales bacterium | reverse complement strand
CTTGCAGGCGGCCCGCCAGCCGTGCTTCGCCAGCTTCAGCGCGTACGGCAGCGTCGCGTTGGTGAGCGCGAGCGTCGAGGTGCGCGGCACCCCTCCCGGCATGTTGGCGACCGCGTAATGGAGGATCCCGTCCACGAAGTAGGTGGGATTTTCGTGGGTCGTCGGCTTGATCGTTTCGACGCAGCCACCCTGGTCCACCGCCACGTCGACGATGACCGAGCCCGGCTTCATGAGCTTGAGATCGTCGCGCTTGACGAGGTGCGGCGCCTTGGCGCCGGGCAGCAGCACTGCGCCGATGACGAGGTCGGCTCGGCTGATGGCGGAGAGGATGTTGTGCCGGTTCGAGTAGGCGGTGTCCACGTTGGCCGGCAGCACGTCGTCGAGATAGCGGAGCCGGTCGAGCGAGACATCCAGGATGACGACGTGCGCGCCGAGGCCGGCGGCCATCTTCGCGGCGTTGATGCCGACGACACCGCCGCCAATAATGACGACCTCTCCCGGCGCCACGCCGGGAACGCCGCCCAGCAGGATGCCGCTCCCGCCGGACACCTTCTCCAGATACTTGGCGCCTTCCTGCACCGACATCCGGCCGGCCACTTCGCTCATCGGCGTCAGCAGCGGCAGCTCCCGGCTGGGGAGCTGGACCGTCTCATAGGCGACGGCGACGGCGCCGGAGTCGATGACCGCTCGGGTCAGGGTCTCGGACGCGGCGAAGTGGAAGTAGGTGTACAGCACCTGCCCGCGCCGCATCCGCGGGTACTCGACCGCGATCGGCTCCTTCACCTTCATGATCATGTCGGCCTGCTTCCACACATCGTCGACGTTCGGGACGATGGTGCCGCCGACCATCCGGTACATCTCGTCGGTGAAGCCGCTGCCGATTCCGGCGTCCTGCTCGACGAGCACGTTGTGGCCGGCGGTGGTGAGCGCCTCGCACCCGGCCGGCACCAGCGCGATCCGGTTCTCGTTGGTCTTGATTTCCCTCGGTACACCGATCTGCATGGACCCTCGTGCGGTGGTGCGACTGAATGGGGAAACGCTAGGCGGCCGGTCCCAGCCGGACGACGGTCTGGCGTGCGGACGGGAAGTACTCGCCCGCCACTTGCCCGACCTCGTCGACGGAGACCGCATCGATTTCGGCGAGCAGCTCGTCGAGCGGACGGTAGCGATCGTCGTGCAGCGTGAATCCGGCCAGCCGGCCCATCCGGGCACCGGGACTCTCGAGCGACAGCATGATCTGGCCCTTGAGCTGACGCTTGCCGTCTTCCAGCTCGCCAGGCGGCAGCCCTTCGGTGGCGAGCGTGTCGTACTCGGCCCGGATGGCCTCCACGGCCTTGTCGGCGGTGGCGGTCTGGGTGCCGACGTACACACCAAGCTGGCCCGCGCCCTGATAGAAGTGCTTGTAGGCGTAGACCGCGTAGGCCAGCCCGAGCTCCTCGCGCACCCGCTGGAACAGTCGGCTCGACATGCCGCCGCCGAAGGCATTAGTGAGAATGGCGAGCGCGAACCGGCGGGGGTCGCGGATGGCAAAGGTGTCGGTGCCGAAGACCACGTGGCTCTGGGCGGTGTCCCGCGGCTCGACCCGCACGGTTCCCCGCTCGGCCGGCACCGCGACCACTGCCGGACGGGCCGCCTCGGCCGCCGCCCCCTCGAACCATCCTTCGCGCTCGAGCACGGCGAGCAGCTCGTCGTGGCGGACGTTCCCGGCCGCGGCGATGACGCAGTTGCCCGGGCCGTAGCCGCTGGTGTGGAGCGCGCGGAGATCGCCGGCGTCGATACCACCGAGCGTGTCTTCCGTCCCGAGGATGGAGTAACCATAGGGATGCGACGGCCAGAGCGTCTCGGCGTGCAGCTCGAAGACCAGATCGTCGGGCGTGTCAGCGACACCGTTGATCTCTTCGAGAATCACGTTCCGCTCGGGCTCGAGGTCGCTCGCACGCAGCAGCGGCCGGCGGGCGAGATCGGTCAGAATTTCGACCGCGAGCGGAAGGTCGGCGTCGAGGACGTGGGCCTGGTAGCTGGTGTAGTCGCGACCGGTGAAGGCGTCGAGACTGCCGCCCCGGACCTCGAGGTCGAGCGCGAGCTGCCTGGCAGACCGTCGCTCGGTGCCCTTGAACACCATATGCTCGAGCAGATGGGAAATTCCCATCTGCTCGCGGCGTTCGTGCGCGCTGGCGGTACGGACGTAGACGCCGACCGCGGCTGACCGCACTCCCGGCAACAGCTCCGAGAGCACGATCAGGCCATTCGGCGCGGTGGTCCGGTGCAGCCCCTGATCGAGCTGCAGGGTTTCCACGGAGGTCACTCCCTGGGGATCAGTGCCTTCCGGGAGAGTCGCATCCTGCCACGCTCGTCCACCTCCAGCAGCTTGACCTGCACGATGTCGCCCTTCTTGACCACGTCTTCCGTCTTCTCGGTGCGACCGTGCTGCAGCTCGCTGATGTGGAGCAGTCCCTCCACGCCCGGAAGGATTTCCACGAAGGCACCGAACGGCGTGGTGCTCTTCACGGGACCTTCGTAGGTGCGACCCACCTCGGGCTCGGTGACGATCGCGGCCACCATGGCGTGCGCCTTCTGGCCGGCCTCGCCGCCCACGGCGCTGATGGTGATGAGCCCCGAGTCCTCGATGCTGATCTTGGCTCCGGTCGCGTCCTGAATCCCCCGGATGGTCTTACCCTTGGGACCGATCACGTCGCCGATCTTGTCGGGCTTGATCTGCATCGTGATGATCCGCGGCGCGTACATGGAGAGCTCCGTCCGGGCGACCGAGAGCACCTTGCCCATCTCGCCCAGCACGTGGAGGCGGCCCTTCTTCGCCCGCTCGAGCGCCTGCTCCATGATCTTGAGGTCGAGCCCCTCGATCTTGATGTCCATCTGAATCGAGGTAATGCCCTGCTCGGTGCCGGCGACCTTGAAGTCCATGTCACCCAGATGGTCTTCGGAGCCCAGGATGTCGGTCAGGATGGCGACTTTGTCACCTTCCTTGATCAGGCCCATCGCGACCCCGGCGCAGGGCGCCTTCATCGGGACGCCGGCCTCCATGAGTGCGAGCGATCCGCCGCAGACCGTCGCCATCGAGCTCGAGCCATTGGATTCGAGAATCTCGGAGACCACGCGGAGGGTGTACGGGAAGTCCTCGTAGTGCGGCAGCAGCGGTTGCAGCGCCCGCTCGGCCAGTGCGCCGTGCCCGATCTCGCGGCGGCTGGTGCCGCGGATCATCTTCACTTCGCCGGTGGAGTACGGCGGGAAGTTGTAGTGCAGCATGAACGACTTGGTCGTCTCGCCGGCCACGTCGATGCTGTCGATCCGCTGCTCGTCGTCGGAGGTGCCGAGCGTGACGGATACCAGCGCCTGGGTCTCGCCGCGGGTGAAGAGCGCGGACCCGTGCGGGCGCGGCAGGATACCGGTCTCGATGGTGATCGCGCGGATCTGGTCCGGACCGCGGCCGTCGACCCGCTCGCCCTTGTCCAGCACCTGCTTCCGCATGATGCGGTACTCGATCTCTTCCAGCTCGTTGCCGATGTCCCGGCCGCGATCGGCGTAGTCGGCGGCGAGCTTTTCGACTACCTGGGACTTGGCCGCCTTCAGGCCGGCTGCACGGCCAGCCTTATCCTTCGCGTTGATGGCGTCGGCGATCAGCTTCTCCCCGGCCTCGCGCACCTTGCCGACGAGCGCCTCGTCGCCGGTCGCGCGCTTCCACTCCATCTTCTTGACCGGTGCCTTGTCGGTGAGCTGCTTCGCGACTCCCAGGAGCTCGCGGATCCCCCGTTGCGCCACCTTGAGCGCCTCGAGGATTTCGGCTTCGGACACCTCGAGCGCGCCGCCCTCGACCATCATGATGGAGTCCTGCAGGCCGCTGACCGTCAGGTCGATGGTCGAGAACTCGAGCTGCTGGAAGGTCGGATTGAGGATCCAGTTGTTCTCCACCCGTCCGACCCGGACGGCGGCGAGCGGTCCGTTCCAGGGCACCGGCGAGAGCGACAGCGCGGTGGCCGCGGCCAGGATGCCGAGGATGTCGGCGTCGTTCTCCTGGTCGGCGCTCAGCACGGTGACGAAGACCTGCGTCTCGTTCTTGAAGCCTTCCGGAAAGAGCGGCCGGATCGAGCGGTCGATCAGACGGCTGGCGAGGATTTCCTTGTCCGAAGGCCGCCCCTCACGCTTGAGGAATCCGCCGGGAATCTTGCCCGCGGCATAGGTCTTCTCGCGGTACTCGACGGTGAGCGGAAAGAACGGGAGCGTGGAGACATTGGGGGAGACCGTCACAGCGGCGAGCACCATGGTGTCGCCGAAGCGCACCAGGACCGAGGCCGCGGCCTGCTTGGCCATGCGGCCGGTCTCGAGTATCAGGGGACGTCCGGCGAATTCGGTTTCGATCCGTTGCACTGGCAGGACCTTCTCTCTCTGTGTGGTTGCGATCATCAGGGCATCTTTGACGCGTCGTGGAACTGTGGTGCTGCATCCGGGGCGGCCCGCTGGGGCCAAAGCAGAGAGGGCGTCCCGATCATCGGATCAGGACGCCCGTCGCGGCGTGCGGCAGTTAATGGCGGAGACCAAGTTGTTCGATGAGGGCTCGGTAGCTGGCGAGATCGCTGCGCTTGAGATAGGTCAGCAGGCGTCGGCGCGTACCGACCATCTTGAGCAGCCCGCGCCGGCCATGATGGTCCTTCGCGTGGGTGCGGAAATGCTCGGTGAGCGAATTGATCCGCTCGGTGAGCAGCGCCACCTGCACCCTGGTCGAGCCGGTGTCGGTCTCGTGCGCCTGGTGCGTTATCATGACCGTCTGCTTGTCGAAGCTCATCCACCCTGCCCTCTGTGTTCGTTCCGAATAGGCTAATCCGTTGTAGCACGGCAAAATAAGGGAGCCCCCGACCATCGGGCAAGTGCCGGCCACGACACGCGTCCCCAGCCTAGCCGCCGAACAGCCGGCGGATGTCGTTCGAGAAGGCGAGCCCCATGAGCAGCACGATGAGCACCAGCCCGACGGTGGTGAGGCGCTCGCGCACCTTGAGTGGCAGCGGCCGGCGGATGACGCCCTCGGCGAGCAGAAAGAGAAACTGCCCGCCGTCGAGGACCGGGACCGGCAGCAGGTTGAGCACGGCAAGGTTGATGGAGATGAGGGCCATGAAGCTGAGGAAGGCGTCGAGGCCGAGCCGGGCGCTCTCGCCGGCGAGCTGGCCGATGAGAATCGGCCCGCCGACCGTCCGCCCGGAGATCCGTCCGCTGAACAGTCCCCGCACGGTGCGAACGATCTGAGTCGACGCGGCCACCGTGGCCGTCCCGCCCTGGGCGATGGCCGCTCCGAGGCTCAGCTTCTCGGTGCGGAAATCGGTGCCCACCGCCACGCCGATCCGGCCGACCGACCTCGGCTTCCCGTCGGCGCCGATCATGGTGTCGGTGTAGGGCCGCAGTGTCACGCCCCGATGTTGCCCGCCGCGCGCCAGTTCGACCGTGAGGTCGCGGCCGGCACTCGACTGCAGCGTCTTCAGCAGATCGTACCACTGCGTCACCGGCTGGCCGTTGACCGCGACGATGGTGTCGCCCCGCTGGATCCCGGCCGCCGCGGCCGGCCTACCAGCAAGGACCTCGCCCACCACGGGGGCCCGGAACGGCTGCAGCGCCTGCGACGCCCTGAGTCGTGCCTCGAGCGCGTCAGGATGGATCGGCAGCTCCGCGCTCGAGCCGTCGGCGAATTCCAGCCGGACCACACGGTCGGGCGTGTTGGCGATCTGTGCCTCGACTTCGTTCCAGGTGGACACCGGGGTCCCCGACACCCGCACGATGCGGGCGCCGGGGCGCACCGCGCGGAGCGCCTCGCCACCAGGCGGAATCATCTCCTCCACCACCTGTCCGACGGTCGTCACCGGATCGATCTGGCGGCCATTCTTGGCCGCGAGCACCGTGAACACCAGCCACGCGAACAGCGCGTTCATCGTCACGCCCGCGAGGATCACGAGCATCCGCTTCCAGACCGGTTTCGCCTCGAACATCCGGTCGGGCGGCACCACGGCGGCCGGCTTTCCGCCCTCCAGCGGGCTCTCGCTGATGTCCTCGTCCCGGCTCGCCATCTTCACGTAGCCGCCGAGCGGCAGCCAGGAGATCGAGTATTCGGTCTCGCCGCGCTGAAAGGTGAGCCAGGGGATGGGTGATCCCAGTCCCAGCGAGAACCGGTGCACGTAGATCCCGGCCCACTTGGCCGCCACGAAGTGCCCCGCCTCGTGCACGAAGACGAGAACTCCGAGCACGACGATGAGCGAGAGAACGGTGATCAGCACAGTGCGTCTGCCCTTTCGCGGGCGAGGTCCCGGGCCCACCGGTCGGCCTCCAGCACCGCCCCGAGGGAGGTGGCCGGTGCCGGCGCGTGGGCCTGCAGCACCTCGTCGATGATCTCACTGATCCGCCCGAAGGCGATCCGGCCCTGGAGAAAGGCCGCGACGGCCTCCTCGTTGGCCGCGTTGAATGCCGCCGGCGCGGTACCGCCCGCGCGACCTGCCGCCACGCCGGCGCCCAGCGCGGGGAAGACGTCGCTGCGCACCGGCTCGAACGTGAGCGGTCCCGCGGCGACCGGATCGAAGCGTCGGACCCCGTCGTCGGCCAGCCGGCGCGGGTGGGTGAGCGCGTACAGGATCGGCAGCTCCATGCTGGGAAACCCGAGCTGCGCGATGACGCTGCCGTCCCTGAACTCGGTGAACGCGTGCACGATGCTCTGCGGATGCACCACGACCTCGAGCGCATCGTAGTCCAGACCGAACAGATGGTGGGCTTCGATCAGCTCGAGCGCCTTGTTCGCGAGCGTCGCGCTGTCGACGCTGATCTTGCAGCCCATGCGC
>JACDDX010000092.1 GCA_013816685.1 Gemmatimonadales bacterium | reverse complement strand
GACGACGACCGGCGGGCGCGCGAGCGAGCGAGCGCGGAGCCCGCTCCGGCACCGGTGCGGACGCCGGAGCAGCGGGCGCAGATCACCTTGCGCGTCGGCCTGGACGAGGCGTCCCGCCAGCTCGGGCGACCGGTCCACGTCATCGAAGGAATGTCGTCGCAGTTCATCGGGCTTGCCTCCGGCCGACAGGTCCCGGGCGCCGACCCGTCACGACAGGTGGTGCGGGTGGTCTACCAGGATGCGGCGGGCCGGATGATCTATCTGGATCAGCAGAGGATTGTGGCGGGGCAAGCGGTGCCGACGGGTTCGACCGCATCACCCCGATGGACCGTCGGTGATGTGCTGGTCTACCTGCACGGCGAGCTGGGCGCCGAGGCGCTCAGAAATCTTCAGCGCCGGGTGCGATAGCCTCCCCGAGCACGCCGCGCACCTTCCGGATCAGGTCAGTCGGCGTGAACGGCTTGTGCACGAACGCCGCCTCCGCTTTCTCCACACCTCGTTGCACGATCTCGTCGACGGTATACCCCGAGATATAGAGCACCTTGAGCCCCGGTCGGAGCGCCAGCAGCCTCGTGGCCAGCTCACCGCCTCCCATTTCCGGCATCACCACGTCCGTGACCAGCAGGTGGATCGTGGCGTCAAACTGATCGGCCACCAGGAGCGCGTCGCGGCCGTGACGCGCTTCGAGCACCGTGTAACCATGCTCGATCAGCACCGCGCGCACGACCTCACGCACACCATCCTCGTCCTCCACCACGAGCACCGTCTCCGTTCCGCGGCCTGGTTCCGCGGTGCCCGCAACCATCGAAGGTGATTCATCGTCCTCGATCCGGGGCAGGTACACCTTCACGGTGGTACCATCGCCCGGCTCGCTGGAGATCCGGATGACGCCACCCGCCTGCCGCACGATGCCGTGCACCGTGGACAGCCCGAGTCCATTTCGACGGGCCTGCTGCTCGCCCTGGTAGGGCTCGAACAGCCGGGCGACCCTTTCGGCGTCCATTCCCGCGCCCGTGTCGCTGACGGCCAGCACGACGTAACGACCGGGCCGGACGGTGCGGCCAGGAGCCGAGCGGGCGATCTGGCGCTCGCCGGTCTCGATGGTCAGGGTGCCGCCCGACGGCATCGCATCGGACGCGTTGAGTAGCAGGTTCATCAGGATCTGCTCGAAATAGCCGGGATCCAGGAGAATGCGACCGAGGTCGCTGCCGAGCCGGGTGACGAGCTGGACGTCGGCGCCGATGATCCGGCGGGCGAGTCCTTCCATCCCGGTCACGGCACCGTTGACGTCCATGGCGCGCGGACTGGCAGGGCGCGGGCGGCCGAACGCCATCAGCTGACGAGTCACGAGCGCGCCGCGGTCGGCCGCGCGCATGATCCGCTCGATGTCCTTGCGGAAGGAGGCATCGTGGGGCACGTCGCGCAGGACGAGATCGCTGAAGCCGCGGATCGTGGTCAGCAGATTGTTGAAGTCGTGGGCAATGCCCCCGGCCAAGCGGCCGCTCATCGCGATCCGTTGCGCCTGCCGCAATTGATCCTCGGTCTGCGCCAGTGCGGCGCGGGTGCGGGTCCGTTCGGAGACGTCGGTGGCCAGCACCAGTCTCGCGCGGCGGCCCTCGAGGAAGAACTCGTGGGAAACCAGCTCCATGTCCGTAACGGAGCCGTCCTTCCGCTGGTGCTGTGCCAGCGCAGTTCCACCGCGCGCCAAACCGGCCCGCTCCAGTCCGCTGAGCACGCCCGGCAGATCGTCGGGAGCACGAAGGTCGATGATCGTCATACTGGTGAACTCGGCCTCGGTATACCCGTAGTGACGACTGGCGGCCTGGTTGACCGCGACGATCCCCAGCGTCTCGGCGTCAAAGACCCACATCGGCAGCGGGTGCCCCTTGAACAGCATGTCCGCGCGCTGCTCGGCCTCGTGGCGCTCGCCATCGAGCAACGCGTTCTCGAGCGCCAGCGTCACCCGCGCACCCAGATCTTCGGCGAACGCGAGGTCATCGGCTCCGAACGGCCGACGGGACTCGGCGGCGACGAGGGTGATGACGCCGATGGTGCGGTTGCGTGCAATCAGGGGCAGTGCGATGTACGACTTCGGTAGGAGCGCCCGGTAAAGCTGGAGCCGCTGCGCGTCGCTGGAGAGTTGCCGGAACGAGTCCTCGTGCAGCTCGGCCACGATCGCTCTGCCATTCACCGGAAACGGAGTGCCGCGGCCACCTGCGCCGAGGGCCTGCACCATCAGTTCCCGCGCCGGGTCACGATGCGCCGCGCCCACCAGCTCGAAGCTGTTGTCTCCGCGCACGACATGGATCGTGCACCAGTCCGCCAGCTCCGGCACCGTGAGCCGTGCGAGCCCCCGCAAATTTGCCGTGTAATCGAGCGATGACGCGAGGAGCCGGCTCGTTTCGCTGAGAAAGGACGAGCGACGGGCGAGCTCCAGTGCTTCCTCCCGCTGGAGCTCCCCCTTGCGCGCGGCACGCTCGGCCTCGTTGAGCCGGCCAACGAGAACCGCGACGCAGGGAACCACGGCGCAGAGCACGACCAGGGTGTAGGCATTCCCTGGTGTGTAGTGAAACCCGACCCCCGGGAGCTTGAGGTAGTGCGTCGCGTAGACCAACGTGACGAGCGAGCTGACGAGTGCCGGGCGCAGGCCGCCGCTCCACCCCGCGTATACCACGCTGGCAAGCAGGACGATAAAGGGATAGGTGATGGGGAGCGCGTGCCGGGTGAGTTGATCGAAGAGGATCGCGATCGCGACCGTGAGCAGCGGCCCTCGCACGCGGCCACCCATCCCCGGCGGTACGTCGGTGATGAACGGCACCCCGGACAGCGGTCCAGATTCACTGGAGGGTCCGGCCCGGCCGACCCGCTGCGTGGCATCGCGCTGATGCATCGTGTAGTCCGTCTGAGGAAGCTGCGTGATCGGAATCTCCGAACATCGATTCTGTCTGCAATTCTGTCAGACTCGGTCCGGCCCGTCTGTGACTGCCCTTACACCCAGGGTGACGCACGATACGGCAGTGCGCAGCGCGTCTGCTACAAATTGGGTCGTCGCTGCTTGGTCCCTCGTCCAGGAGGAATGATGAGCTTTCTGAAGATCCCGGCACCCCGCTACCCAGCCTGGCTCGCCGCCTTTGCGATAGTCGCGGCCACCGCGACCGCCTCAGCCCAGACCAGCAACGGGCCTACGATCCCCCGGGGGCAGTGGCCCCGCCCGGGGTTGTGCCGCCTCTGGGTCGACGGTATCGCGCCGGGCCGTCAGCCGCCGGTGACCGATTGCGCCACGGCAGAGCGGCAGGCCGAGTATGGTATCCACCTCCTGTATGGCGGCGACAATCAGCGGCCGCAGGGATACCGCGATGTGGGCCGGCGACGCACCGCCAGCACAAACAGCCGCCCATCCAACCAGGGTGCCAATCAAGGCGGCTGGGGCACGTACCATCCGAGTGGGCGTGACACCGTGATAAATGACGGAGGCTACAGCAGCAACGGCGGTGGGTACAATGGTGGCTCGTACCGCACCGATGACGGAATGTGCTACGACCGAAACCGCGACGGGCGGTGCGACGATGCCACGTCCGCGGCTCCCGCGCCTTCCCCCACTAGACCCGGAACCAACGACGGCCGGGCCTACGACGGCTATCCCAACAACCGTCCGGCAATGGAGGATGCGCTTCAGTTTCGGGATGGTATCCGAAGCGAGGACCTGACCCGGTGGGTCGGCCAGAATGCGGTGCGCGTGACGATCAGTGACGCCAACCGTGACGGCCGGTACGAGACAGCCCTGTTCAGCGGGAGCGACGGCAAACCGGTGCAGAGCTGGAGCGACGCGAACGGCGATGGCGAGGTGGAGCTGATCCGGGTGTACCAGGGCGGCAATATCGTCCGAACCATCAATCGCTAGCGTCCCTCGGAAAGCACCCTTCAGAAATTGAGCGCGAGGAGCACGGCAAAGGCGCGATTGCGGACATCGGCATCGGACCCGAAAATCGAAGAGACACCAAGGTCGTAGCGCGCCTCGACGGCCAGGGCGGTTTGCGCCCAGTCGAACTGCAGGCCTCCGCCAATCACAACGCCGAGATCGATGCGGCGGAAAGGGAAGGAACTCGCCGCATCACAAGGGGCGCGCAGCTGCTGATCGTCGAGTGCGAGCTCGAGGTCGCAGCCGATTCGCAGCGCGGGCGCCGGGCCGCCGAACACGACCGGGTGGATCCGCCCCCGCCCTTCCAGGGCTGAGAACCTGAGCATCAGCGGCGCCTGCAGATACGCGAGCTCGATGTCGAGCGGCGCGGTACCGCCACCCTGTAGCTGCGCAACGGTGCGACCGCCCTTGAGCGTGAAGTTGAGCTCGGGTTGCACCGCCAGCCAGTGACGCACGTGGCCGGTGAGGTAGACCCCGGCGAACGCGCCTTGCCGGCCTGCGAGCGCCTGCCCGTCCGGGCCGCCAAGATCGGCACGGGAGTAGCCGATCTGCACGCCCACCGGTGCGTTCGGCTCCTGCGCGTCGAGTCTGATGACACCGAGCCAGAGAGCCAACGCCACGTCGAGCAAGCGGGCGAGCAACCTCACCCGGCCAGTCGCACGAACTCGCGCTTGAAGCGGCGGAGCACACCGTCGCGGCAACGCACCGCCAGCACGTCGGCTTCGATCTCCGCGACCGTCCCGGTGCCATGTCGGGGCAGGCTGACACGGCTGCCTGCCTCGACCCCGGCACTCGAGATCATCCCGGTATCCTGCACCGCCCCCTTCGCTGAGACCGTCGGGTCGTCGCCCAAGGTGACGTCCGACGGGAGATTCATCGACGCCAGCTCGGCCAGCCCTTTCCGACAGTTGTCGCAGCGACCGCAGCGCGCTTCGTCGAACTCTTCGCCGAAGTACTCGTGCAGCGCCTCCCACCGGCATCTGGCGCTGCGGGCGTACGCTTCCATCTTCTCGAGCCGGTCCGCATCGCGATCGGCACGGGCCCGCCAGGCCGCGACCATCCGTGCCATCGCAGACGCACTCACCGTATCTTCCGCGAGTAGAAATTGCGCGCCCTGCCGCTCGCGGACGACCCCTCGTCCTTGAGCATGGCCAGCACCACGCGAACCTTGCTTTGCGCGAGCGAGCCGCGCGCCGCCTGGATCGCGATCAGCGCGACCGGCTTCGTGGCGGCACCCAGCCGGACCAGAAGACGGATGACCTGGCGCGCTGCTTCCGCGGTAGGATACCGGCCGGCCATGAAGAAACGGTGCGTCCGTCCATCGCGCGGATCATACAGCAGCACGCAGCCGGCGATCTCGGCGTCCCGCCCGGCGCGGCCCGCTTCCTGATAGTACGCCTCCAGCGTGCCGGGCATCTGGAAGTGGATGACATAACGGATATCGGGCTTGTCGATGCCCATGCCGAACGCGTTCGTCGCCACCAGTGTACGGACCTCGCCGGCCATGAACCGCTCCTGCGCCTCGTGGCGGCGCTTCGCCGAGAGTCGGCCGTGGTACCCGACGGCCGGGATGCCGCGGACCGCCGCGAGCTCCAGCTCCTCCAGCTTGTCCACCTGATCCTTCATCAGCGAGATCAACGGGCTCACGATGATCGTGATGCCTTCGAGATGCAGAGCGGGCAGTTGATAGCAGAGTGACTTGCCCGCCCCCGTCGGCAGGACGGCGAGGACATCCTTTCGGTCGGCTCACCTTCTACGACCAGCAGGAGGGATCCACTCTCGATCGCACCTGGACAGGTGGGCCCGACGGGTCACGATCTGGAGCATGTGCCAACCTACCACGTCCCCCGGCCGCGCTCCAGCCGCAGCTGCCCTGTGCAGGCCGCGACGGCGGCGTTACCTTCGGCGCGTCGAGCAGGGGCGGATGCATCCGACGCGCGAAAGGGACGCCATGAAACAACCAGCGCTCCACACGGCCGAAAACGCTCCTCGCGGTGAACTTCGCCGCGCCACGCTGCGGCTGCTGCTCATGCTGGTCGTGCTGGCGCTGCTCGTGGTGCCGCTGCTGCGCGCGTTGCCGCTCGGCAAGAGCGGGCAGAGCGGGCTGCTGGCATGGATGCTCGTGCTGATCGCGGGCTACTGGCTGTATGCGGGGATGGGTTTCCGGCCGCTGCTGCTGCTGCAGCTTGTCATCTTCTCCAGCGCCGCGGCGCTGCTCACCGCCAAGATCCTCCTCGTCATCGTGGACGTCCACAGCCTCGGCGTCCTGCGCGAGACGGCCCGCATGCTGATTTTGCTCGGGGCGGGGCTGGCGGCGGCGAACCTGGGCGCGATGCTCTACGCGCTGCTCCGGCCCGGCCGGCCGACAACCGACCGCTAGGCCCGCGCCGGCGCGGCGTCGGCTGGGGGATGCGCCGGGCGGGCCTCGCGCGATTCCCTCGCGACGGCGCCCTTCCGGTGCGCCAGCCGCTCCTGCAGCGCATCCAGATAGGTGTAGATCACCGGCGTGATGTACAGCGTGATGAGCTGCGAGAACAGCAGCCCGCCCACGACGGCAACGCCGAGCGGCCGGCGCGACTCGGCGCCGGCACCATGCCCGAGCGCGATGGGCAGGGTGCCCACCAGTGCCGCCACCGTGGTCATCATGATCGGCCGGAACCGGACGCTGGCCGCCTGCACGATCGCCTCCCGCGCCGACACCTTTCCGGCCCGCTCCGCATCGATCGCAAAGTCGATCATCATGATCGCATTCTTCTTCACGATGCCGATAAGCATGATGATGCCCACGAACGCGTAGATGCTGAGGTCCAGCCCAGTCACCAGCAGCGCCAGCAGCGCGCCGAAGCCGGCGAACGGCAGCCCTGACAGAATCGTGAGCGGGTGCACGAAGCTCTCGTAGAGAATGCCGAGTACGAGATAGATCACCAGCACCGCGAGCACCAGGAGCACGAGCAGCCCCTGCTGCGCATCCTGGAATGCCTGCGCCGTACCCGAGAAGTTCGTGGTGATCGAGCTGGGAAGTGT
>JACDDX010000091.1 GCA_013816685.1 Gemmatimonadales bacterium | reverse complement strand
GGTCTCGACCGTGGCGTCCGACCAGTCGAGCCCGGCCTGTCGGGCCGCACGAAGCGCCGGGGCTCCGGTCCCGAAGGTCAGCGCGAAACCGGTGGCGTACTCGCGCGCGATCGCATCCCGATCAGCGGCGATCGCCATCGCGTCCCGCAGCGTGACCGTCGGAGTGCCCGTCACGTCCTCCTCGGCAGCGCGGCCCAGGCCGCCGGGACGCGCCAGGCGGATGGCGGTATAGGCGTCGGCCGCATCGGCCACCGTGGTCCCGTCGAGGACCTCGGCGACGCGCCCGTGCAGGCGACCATCGCCAGGCAGCAGGGCCGCGCGCGCGAGCGGAGCGAGCAACAGCACGATGCCGAGATTGGTGTTGGCGCGGGTCCATCGCGCGGTGCGCTCGACCGCCGCGAGTATGGTAGCGCCGAGCGGGGTGTCGCCCGCGGCCGCGAGCGCCGGTGCGATCGCCACGGCGCTGGCCAGGAAGTCTTCGTAGCGGGTGTCGTGAAAGTGGCGCCCGGGCGACACGTTGCCCGGCTTTGGCGCGCTCGCTTCCAGCAGGCAGGCGAGCTGCGCGGCAGCGGCCACGTCGGCCGGGGTCACGTCTGTTGGCCTCACGCTCGGGCGCGACCGGCCAGGTAATCCACCAGCGCGCCCGCGACGTCGGCTCCCGTCGCGGCCTCGAGCCCCTTCCAGCCCGGAATCCCGTTCACCTCCAGCACCGTGACGCCACCATCGGCCGTCGGCAGCAGATCCACACCGGCGTAGTCCGCGCCCACGGCGCGCGCGGCGCGCAGTGCGAGCTGCTCCCACTCGAGGCTCAGCGCGACCGCACTCGCCGAGCCGCCGCGCGAGACGTTCGTCTTCCATCCCGGAGCCCGCCGCTCGATGGCGGCGACCATCCGCTCGCCCACCACGAACGCGCGCACATCACGACCCTCGTGCGGCACGAAGTGCTGCAGGTAGTACACGCCGCGGACCTGCTCGATCACCCGGAACACCCGCCACGCCGACTCCTCGTCGCTCACGCGGATCATGCCGAGCCCCATGGAGCCGAACAACGGCTTGACGATGATGTCGCCCAGCCGCCGGAACGCCGCGAACGCTTCCTCGGGATCCTCGCACACGACTGTCTCCGGCGTCGGGAGGCCGCATTGCTCGAGCAGCGCGGAGGTCCACAGCTTATCCACCGTGCGCTCGATCGCGCGGGCGGAGTTGACGACTGGCGCGCCCCGGTCTTCCAGCCGATGCAGCGCGTCCACGCGGAAGATGATCTGCTCGAGCGAGCCGGAGGGGATGATGCGGGTGAGCACGACGTCGGCGCTGTCGAGCTCGGTGGTGCGGCTGCGAAGCGAGGGGGCCGGCCCGATGGTGGCGACCAGCCCCTCGTACGGCACGACCGTGACTTGATGCCCGCGCTCGGCCGCCGCCCGCTCCAGCTCGCGCGTGTGCCAGCCGGCGCGGGCGGCGAGGACCGTGAGGCGCAGGGCTACTGCTGCTCCCCGATGAGGCCGGTAAGGCCGCCAGTGGCGAACTTCGGCAGGTCCCCGCCAACTTTCTTGAAGCCGCCGCTGGCGAGTCCCTTCTTCAACGCATCCATCGAGTCGAAGCAGAGCTCCGCCTGCCGGTACTTGGACGGCTTCGATCCGTCGAGGTTGCCCTCGAAGCGGGTGAGGTCGGCGCGGGTGAAGCCGATGTCGGACTGATTGCTGCCGACGAGCGGCACGTGGGTGGCGTTGTAGTACTGCTCGAACTTCGCGGAGTCCTTGGGCTGGTTGTAGATCACGGTGACGAGCGCGGGGCACGCGGCGTCGCCCTTGTCACCGGTCTCTACGGCCGTCATGCCGAGCAGGCCGCCGGTCGCGAACTTGGGCAGGTCGGCACCGATCTTCTTGAACGCCGCCGTCGCGACGCCCTTCTTCAAGTCGTCCATCGAGTTGAAATACAGCTCGGCCTGGCGGTAGAAGGTCGGCTTCTTGCCATCGAGCGTGCTGACGAACCGGGTCAGCTCCGCTTTCGTGAACCCGACTTCCTTCTGGCTGGCCTGCACCAGCGGCACGTGCGTCTCACTGTAGTATTTCTCGAACCTGGCCGTGTCCTTGGGCTGCCTGTAGATCACCGTTACGATCGCCTGAGGTCCCGACGACGCGGACGCCGACGATGTGGAACCCGCCTCTGTGCCGGAATCCCGCATCATGTTCGAGTCAGCGGCGATGCCGGGATTTTTCTCGCCTTTGCCACACGCCGCCACCGCCAGACCGGTCGCCAGCCACCAACTCGGGGAACGTCGCATCGATTTTCTCCTAATCCTTGGAATAGCAGCTTGCTTCGAGCACTTCGGGATTGAGGTGCCCGGCGTGGTACGTCCGTCCACTCTCGGTGCTGGTCAGCCACACCTCGGCGGGGCTGAACAGCAGCGGGTCGATCTTGTAGAAGTCGCCTTCGTAGCGCTGGAAGATGTCGTAGAACGGCGTCCCGTAATCCTTGGACGCCGAGGCCGGCACCTTCTCCGCCAGCTCCGCGAGCTCGGCGTCAGACGCACGGATGGTGTAGTGCGCCTGGCCGCCGTAGAGGATGCAGTCGTTGGTCCGCCCGATCGCGCGGATGTCGTTCTTCGCGACCGGCGGAATCGGCGCCGTGCCCATGCCGCTGACGATCTTCCGCACGTCGAATCCCAGCGTCTCCATCTTGTGGAGGCCGGTCTCGAGAATCCGCGCGGCGATCTGGGTGCCGCCGGCGATGCTCGCCGTGGGAGCCACCACGAAGGTGAGCGCCGACGGCGTGAGGTGCGCCTTTTCCGCCACCCAAGCCGCCACCTCGGCGGTCGGCAGCGCGCGTCCTTCGAGGACCAGCACGCCCTGCTCGGCGTGTTCCTCGTAGCCCAGCTTCTCGAACAGTTCTCGCTCCACGCGGGCATGCGCGCGGAGCGGGCCCGAGCCCATGCCGAAGAACTTGCCGACGGCGATCGCCCAGCCGGCGTACTGGCTGGCCATGCAGGACACCGCCGGATGGTCGGTCCAGACCGTCACCCCGGGCCAGTTGCGTTCCCCGACGCGGACGGGGCTGTAGGTGACGCTGCCAAGCCCGCCCATGCAGATCTCGCTCAGCGCGAGCCCGGCGTCGAAGCCGCCGTCGGTCTCGACGCCGGCATCGATCACTCGCGCACCGCCGGCGAGCTCGTGGACGCGGACACGCAGGATGTCTGCGTTCTCCGCCATGCCGTCAGCCACTTCGCATGCCAGCTCGTTCATTCCCAGATCGTGCGGGGTTCGGTCGTCGGTCGTGGTGGTCGTCATTCCGCTTGCCATGCCAGTATCTCTCCTTTGCCCAGCTCGGCCAGATCGCCGCTGTAGCGGCGGTACCGGCCGGTGATGTGTATGTCGCGGACCGGCAACCGGTAGACGTCGCGGAGCCGGGTGAGGATGAGGCCGACGTGCGGCGGCCAGTAGGTGCAGGCGTAGGTGTAGGTGGCCGGCGGCGTCACCGAGCCGAGTGCGACGAGCGATCCGCGCTTGGACCACTGTCCGGCTCCGGCCGCGCTGGCGCCGAAGACCACGATCGTGCCGGCGATGAGGCCCAGTCCGGCGTATTCCGCCGCGTCGCCGCCGATCGCGATCAGCCCGCGGCGCATCGAGGCGCCAGCCTCCGGACCTGCCGAGCCGCGGACGATCAGCTCGCCGCCGGTCATGCCGCGCCGGTAGCCGGACGACGCAGCGCCCGCCCTCCGCCCTGCATCGCCTTCGATGATGAGCGCACCACCGCTCATGCCGAGTCCGGCTTCGTCGCCCACCTGGCCGACCACCGTGATCGTGCCGCTCGCGAGGCCGGCGCCCACGCGGTCGGCGCGCGAGAAGTCACCCTCGAGGCGAAGCGCTCCGTTCGCGCTGCCGCTGATGTGGAGCAGGTCGCCGAGCGGGACCGGCCCACCGGCGAGCCGCACCGAACGGGTCGCGAGCTCGGCGGCCCCGAGACCACGCCATTCGCCGGCGAACGCTTCGCCGAAATCGGCCCGGGTGTCGAGCGGCCGCTTCAGCCGGGCGACGAGTCCGTCGCTCATCCGGTCGCCGCGGATGTGTCGCCGGCCATGATCTTCCGCAGATGGAAGTGGTGCGGGCCGAGCTTGCCGCCGTAGTTGCCGGCGCTGATGGCGACGATTCCGTCACGGCACGCCGCATCGATGCCGACCTTCATTGCCGAGGCGACGGCGGGCACATCCACGCCGTTGATGACCAGCTCGAGCACGGAATTGACGTCGGCCGGCAGCGCGGTCCTGGTGATCGCGCGGAGTGTGGGACAGAAGGCGTCGTTGGTGGAGGCGATCATCGACTTGATGCGGCGCGAGCCGACCTTGCTCCCGCTCCGGACCACACCACCCGGAAAGGGAAGAATGACACCGGGATGACCGGCAATGGCGTCCACGGCCGCCTCCGCCGCCTCGAGCGCGGCGTCGGCGCTCCGGGCGAGGATGAGGAAGTTTCCGCCGCCCACGCCCTTGATCATCCCGAACTTCTCCTGCACCAGGAACTCGCCTTCCATCACGGGAATGCGCCAGAATCGCTCCCCGCCGACCACCTTGCTCGCCTGAAATCCGTCGCCGAAGAAGCGGAGCGCGGACCCGACGCCGACGCGATCGGGCGCGTCGGGAAGCCCGTCGTAGCACGCCGTGGTCGGACAGGTGAGCACCGTCTGCCCCACCCGCTCGATCAGCCGCTTGGGCAGGTCGTCCTTGCCCATCGTCATGACCAGAATGCTGACGCCGGGCCGACCATCGGGCGTCTCGGCCGGGGTGAGCTCGCGCTCGATAGCCGCTTCGACCTTGCAGCCGATCACCGACGTCGCGAAGCCGGTGAGCTTGAGCGACGCCTCCCGGACCCAGCGCGACGAGCGCGCGGTGATCACGAGGCGCGCGACGCGCATCGTGAACGCCTCGGCGAACGTCTCCTCGATCAGCACGCCGCGGATCTTCATGTGCGGGCCGGCGTCCCGGGAAGATTCCGCACCGGGTAGTTCGCGAACGCGACCGACGAGTGTTCCTCGAAGTAGCGCTTGAGGTCCGGCAGCAGCGCATCGTCGTAGCCCGGCCGCACGTGGTGCCGTCCGCCTCCCGGCGCCCGCCGGAGCTGGCCTTCCTCCACGACCAGCACGCCGCCCTTGATGACGTAGCGTGGCGTCGCGAACATCCGCGCGAGATCGGACTCGCGCGCGTAGACCGTCACGTCGGCATCGGCGCCGGTGCCCAGATGTCCCTTCTGCCTGAGGCCCAGCAGGCGGGCCGGACCGGCGCGGGTGATGATCGCGATCTCGTTCAGCGTGTACTCGCGCGCCAGGCCGTCCGCGAGCGCGCTGCCGGCAAGGAGCTTCGGATTCACCCGCTTGAGCTGTTCGTCGCGCGCGCCGCGGTCCATGAGCAACTGGATGAGCTGCGGGTACGCGAGGAACGATCCGCCGTTGGGATGATCGGTCGAGAGCACCACCCGCCACGGATCGCTGCTCAACAGGAAGAGCTCCAGCCCGACAGCCCACTGCAGCGCGGAGACCGCGGCGCTGTCCTTGTACGCCAGCGGCACGATGCCGCAGCCGGTCTCCAGCTCGATGTCGATGTTCACCCAGCGCCGGCCGGTGCTCTTGTAGAGCAGGTACTCCACCGGCCCGTCGGCGGTGATCGTCATGGCGGGCCCGAACATCACCTGACCGACGTCGGCGCTGGCCTCGGGGTGCGCATTCACGTACTCGATCAACCGGCTCGCCCCCGACTTCCACCCGCCCCCCTCGCCGTAGGCGTGGAACTGGATGTGGGTGAAATGCGCCCGCCGGCCGGCGAGCGCCTCCATCGTCGCGAGCGTCGTCGCGACGTTGCCGGGAATGCCGAGGTTGTTGCAGTGGATGTGAATCGGATGCGGAAGCCCGAGCGCCGTCGCGGCGTCGGCGAGCGTCTCGAGAATCGCGCGCGGCGTCACCGGTCGGTCGCCGATGTGCTCGTCGAGTCCGCCGACGTTGCGGCTCCCGGCTTTCCACGCTTCGACCCCGCCCGGATTCACCACCTTGACCGCGTAGGCTCCGGTTGCGCCGAGCATCCAGGCCACGTAGTCGCGCGCACGATCGCGCTGGCCCGCCTGGATGAGGCGCAGCAGGTACTCGTCGTTGCCCAGCAGAGCGAAGATGCCGCCGTCCACGCACGGCGTGTCGTCCAGCTCGGCATGGCTGTGGCGCGCCATGACCGGCGCCACCGCCGCATCGAAGCAGGTGGTGTAGCCGAGTCCGGCGTAGCGATAGCCGGTGGTGAAGTTGCTGGGGACGGTGCCGCCGGTGCCCGAACGGGGCGTCCAGTCGCCATCGATCAGCGGGGGCGGCGCCACGGGATCGGCGGCATGCTCCTCGGGCGAGAGCCGGCGCGCGTGGTTGCAGCTCGAGCTGGCGAAATGGGAATGGATGTCCACGCCGCCAGGCATGACGATCATGCCGCGCGCGTCGATCACCGGCGCGCCGTCGGGCAGGCTCCCCACCAGGCGGCCGTCTTCGATGTAGAGATCGCGAATTTCGCCGTCCACGCCGTTGGCCGGATCGTGGATCGTGCCGCCGGCGATGCGGAGCCGCTCGGGCGCGCTCACGCCGTGCCCGCCCGGAGCTGCTGGGCGACGAGCCGCGTCAGCGTCGTGATCGTCTGGTGCGCCGACCGCGGGCCCGGCAGCACGGCCGTGAGCGGCAGCGGCACGTCGTCGAGGCGATAGGCAGTGCCCTCCTCGTGAATTCCCGCGGTGCCGGTGTCGATCGCGATGCGGACGCCGAACGATGCCTCGCTCGCCCGCGGGCCGATCACCACCGTGGGCAGCCCGCCCAGTGCTCTGGTGGCTGCGTCCCCGAGTTGTGCGGCGGCTCCGACGACCACCGCGGCGGTAAATCCGCCGTCGCGCACCCCGTCGAGCCCGCGCGCCTCGGGCGTGTAGCGAGGTCGGCCGGTCGAGAAATCCAC
>JACDDX010000090.1 GCA_013816685.1 Gemmatimonadales bacterium | reverse complement strand
TCGCTGGCGTGCCGACCATCGCCAAGCCCGCCACGGTGACGAGCTACCTCGCCGAAGCGGTGGCGCGGGAGATGGTGGCGTCGGCGCTGCTGCCGGCGGGAACGTTCCAGTTCATCTGTGGCGGCGCCGGCGACCTGCTGGACCATCTGACGATGCAGGACTCCGTTGCGTTCACCGGGTCGGCGTCCACGGCGCTGATGCTCCGGGGCAGCAAGCGAATCCTGGAGAACAGCGTGCGCTTCAACACGGAAGCCGATTCGCTCAACTATTCCATGCTCGGCCCCGACGCCGAACCGGGCACCGCGGAGTTCGATCTGTTCGTGAAGGAAGTGGCGAAGGAGATGACGGTGAAGGCGGGCCAGAAGTGCACGGCCATCCGTCGCACCTTCGTGCCCGAATCCATGACGGACGCGGTGATCGAGGCGCTGAAAAAGCGACTCGCCGGAGTAAAGGTTGGCGACCCCTCGCGCGATGACGTTCGCATGGGCCCGCTCGCGGGGAAGGGGCAGGTGACGGAGGTGGAGCGGAGCGTGGAACGGTTGCGCGGGGCGACCGAGCTGGTGTACGGCGGCGGTCGCGATTCCATGCAGCTCGTGGGCGCGGACGCGGAGCGAGGCGCTTTCTTTCCCACCACGCTGCTGTACAACGATGCGCCATTCCAGCGCAACGAGCCGCACGACGTGGAAGCATTCGGGCCGGTGAACACCGTGATGCCCTACCGCACGCTCGACGAGGCGATCGAGCTGGCGAAGCTCGGCAAGGGGAGCCTCGTCGGCTCCCTGTTCACGGCCAGCGACACGACGGCGCGCACCGTCGCGCTGGGAACGGCGGCGTATCACGGCCGGCTGATGATCGTGAACCGGCACAGCGCAAAGGAATCCACCGGCCACGGTTCCCCGCTGCCGCACCTGGTGCACGGCGGCCCCGGGCGCGCCGGCGGCGGTGAGGAGATGGGCGGTGTCCGTGGCGTGCTGCATTACATGCAGCGCACCGCGATCCAGGGCTCGCCGACCACGGTGGCGGCGGTGACGCGCGAGTGGAGCAAGGGAGCGAGCGAGCGGCACGACCGCGTGCATCCGTTCCGCAAGTATTTCGAGGAGCTGGAGATCGGCGAGACGCTGTTGACGCACCGTCGCACCGTCACCGAGAGCGACATCGTCGCCTTCGCGGGCATCTCGGGCGACTTCTTTTACGCGCACATGGACGACGTGGCGGCGCGCGAGTCGCTGTTCGAGAAGCGCGTGGCGCACGGCTACTTCGTGCTCGCTGCCGCAGCTGGCTTGTTCGTGGATCCGGCGCCGGGCCCCGTGCTCGCCAACTACGGGCTGGAGGGGCTGCGCTTCGTGAAGCCGGTCTACATCGGCGACACGATCCGTGTGCGGCTCACCTGCAAGCAGAAGACGGAGAAGGAAGATCGTGAGGGGCAGGTTCCGCAGGGTGTCGTGCACTGGGACGTGGAGGTCACCAACCAGGACGGCGATCCGGTGGCGGTCTACACGATTCTCACCCTCGTGCGGCAGAAGCGCGGCGCCCACCTGCCATCCAGCCCGAACCTGCTCGCCGCGGCGATGGCCGCCGAAGCGCCGGCGGAGGTGACACCTGCCGAGCGTATGGCTCGAACCGAGCCCGGCGACGCCCCCGTCCGCGTGAGCTGATCGCGATCGTCGCTTGTTGCGAACGTTGCATTGTGCCATATTTCGCAATGCGAATTCGATTCGGCAGCACCCTGGGGTCAGCGATGGTGCTGGCGCTTCTCGCCTCGTGCGGCGGTGATTCCTCGGCCACAAGTGGTGGGGGCGCGACTACGGTGCCGGTGCCGGTGCCGGTGTCGGTCACCCCGACGACCTCCGCGGCCACCTTTGCGCGCGTGCAGACTGACGTCTTCACGCCGAGCTGCGCGACGGTCGGCTGTCACGTCGGCAGCGCTGCGTCGGGTGGGCTCGATCTCTCAGCGGCGGTCGCCTACGAGCAGCTCATCGGAGTGGTGCCGACCAACCCGAACGCAAAGGCCGACGGCCTGAAGCGGGTGGTGGCGTTCAAGCCCGACTCGAGCCTGCTGTATCACAAGCTGATTTTCCCGGCCGGCCACCACGCCAGCGACTACGGCAACGTGATGCCCACCGGCACCGGCGGATTGACCGTCGGACAGGTGGAATACGTACGGCAGTGGATCGCCGCGGGGGCGCCGAAGACTGGCACCGTGGCCGACCCCATTCTACTGGCGGATCGCACCGCCCAGACGGCGCTGCCCTTTGCGCCCCTCATCGCGCCGGCTCCGGGCGCCGGGATCCAGCTCAAGGTGGAGAGGTTCGACGTGGTCCCGAACTTCGAGCGCGAGCTGTTCACGTACCGCAAGCTCGGCAATACCGCGGAGATGTTCGTCTCGCGCATCGAGACCTCGATGCGGCCGTTCAGCCATCACTTCCTGCTGTACACGATGGCGCCGAACACGCCAGCGCTCGCGGTCCCGCAGCCGAACGCGGTGCGCGACATCAGGAACCCCGATGGCTCGATGAACGTGCTGAACATGCTGGCGATGGGCTATCACGTCTACTTCGCCGGCGCGATGACGCCGCAGTCGAACTACGTGTTTCCCGCCGGAATGGCGCTGCGCCTGCCCGCCGACGCCGCGTTCGACCTCAACGTGCACTACGCCAACCACACCACCGGCACGGTGCCTGGCGAGGCGTACGTGAACCTCTACACCGTGCCGGCGTCGCAGGTCACCCGCGCGCTGTCCACGCTGAACCTCGCGAACAACAGTTTCACCCTCCCGGCGGGACAACGGACCGTCATCGAGAAGTCGTTCACCTTTCCGGCCCAGACGACGATCATCGCACTCACGTCGCACATGCACGCGCGCGGCGAACGGTACCAGGTGATGCTCGTCCGGCCGGGACAGCCCGACCAGATGGTGTACGACAACCGTGACTGGGAGCATCCCGCCATGGTGACGTTCGCGACGCCGCTGGTGCTGGAGAGGGGGCAGGGGCTCAAGTCGGTCGTGACGTACAACAACACGACGGCGAAAGCGATCGGCTTCGGGCTGACCTCGGACGAGGAGATGGATATCATCTTCGGGTACTACTACTAGTACTACTAGGTTAAGTTAGGAAGTATCACACCAGGCCCGCGCGCAGGTCGGGCACCAGTCCCCGAGTCGGATCAACAGCGCTTGCAGTCCGCGGCGGATTGCCGGCAGCGTCAGGTCAGGAGTTTTTTTTTCCGCGCACCGTTTCCAGGACGAGAAAGGCGTACGCCATTGAGGCGAGGGTGACGTGGTGGTGCCACCCGGGCCACGAGCGGCCTTCGAAGTGATCGAGGCCGAGTTCGTCCTTGAGTTCGCGATAATCCTGTTCGATGCGCCAGCGCCCTTTCGCGAGTCGGACCGCGCGACGGAGCCCGAGCGCTTCGCCCGGGAGGTCGGCCAGCCAGTAGTGCGTCGGCGCGTTGGCGCCGCGCGGCCATTCGATCAGCAGCGTGACGGGGGCGGTCGGCAGCGCGCGCGTGGTCGTCCAGCGGTGCGAGGGCCAGAGGGACGTCTGCGCGAAGCGGGAGCGGAGTGCGCCTTTGGTGCCCTGACGCCACGTCACCGTGCGCCACGCCTCGGCGGGCAGCGTCGCGGCGATCTCATCGAGCGCGAGCGGCTCGGGCAGGTCGGCACGGGAGACACGCCGTCGCGGCCGCCCCCGCCCCGCGTAGGGCGGCGGGCCGGTGGGGGCCGGGGCCTCAGACCAGCCTTTCACGCTGGGCGCGACCTGGACACAGTACGGGTGCCCGCGCGCCGAGAGCGCGGCACGAAATTCGTGGCTCGTGCCGTAACCCGCGTCCGCGAGCACTACCCGGGGTCCGACGCCCCACGCGCGGACCCGATCCAGCGCGGCCACGGCGAGCTCGCCCTTGGTCTGATAGGTCACCGTCTCCGGAATGCGCGCGGCCGTCCGACGGTCCGCATCGGTGATCCACGACTCGGGCAAGAACAACCCCCAGGTCAGGGGCAGACACGCGCGGTCGGTGCCCAAATGGACGCTCACCGCGACCTGGCAATTCGCCGTCTTGCCCAGCGCCCCGCAGTACTGCCGGGCGACGCCGACCGACTGGTCGCCCTGCTTGGGGAAGCTGGTTTCATCAATGATGAGCACCGCCTCCGGCAGCAGCCGATCGAGCATGAGGCCGGTCAGCGCGGCCTGCACCGGGGCCCACTCCCACGGGCTCTGATTCACGAACTGCCGCAATGCCTGCACGTCGGCACCGGGGAGCCGCGCCACCATCGGCTCGATCGACTTGCGCGCCCCGTCCAGTAACAAGCCGCGCACGTAGAGTCCGGCTTGGGTCTGCCGCTCCACGCGGCCGAGTAACGGGACGAGCGCGCCGAGGAAGCCCTCCAAGCGCCGCTCGGCCGCCTGCAATTGCGCGGGGTTCATGACCGCGACAGTACAGGGCAGGCCAACCCCTGTCAATGCTCAACTTAACCTAGTAGTACTAAAGTGCCAGCGCGTATTGCGCCACCGCCGCCGTCCGGCTACCACGAGGAACGAACGGTCCCACGACCTGATGCTGCGAGGCCACCGAAACCGTGCCCCGGAACCCTGAGCCGCGTAGCCGGTCCGATGCGACATCGTGCGCCAGCGATGGGTCGTTGCACCGCTCGCTGAGATGCGCGAGCACCACGTGTGCGAGGTCGCGATGCACGCATTCGCGCGAGAACTCTGCCGATTCGCGATTGGACAGGTGGCCGTGACGTGACGCGATTCGCGCACGCACAGAGGGCGGATACGGCCCGGAGCGCAACATCCCTTCGTCGTGATTGGACTCGATCACGAGGATGTCGGCGCGAGCGCACATCGTGCGCACCGCGTCACTGGCGTGTCCGAGGTCGGTGCACACCGCAGCGACGGCACCACTGGCGGTCGAGGTGACGCGCACACCGATCGGACAGGCCGCATCGTGAGGCGTTCGAAATGCCTCCACGGTGAAGGTCGAGACCAGCACCGGCACCCCCGCCTCGAGCGCGTGGCAGCCGGTGCTGGCGAGCTCCGTGGCGGCGGTGATCGTGCCGGCCGACGCGTGCAGCGCCCATCCCCATCGCGCGCTGGCCGCCGCCGCGCCCCGCACGTGGTCGATATGCTCGTGCGTCACGATGCACGCCTCTATGGACCCTGGTGGAACCCCGATCGCCGACAGGCGCGCCGAGAGCGTGCGCGGCGAGAACCCCGCGTCGATCAACACGCGCCGGCCATCGGCCTCGAGCAGTACGGCATTGCCGCCGCTGCCGCTGCCGAGCATCCACACCTTCATTCCGCGGCGCTCCACCGCGCGTCGTACGACGCGCGGAGCTGCCGCGCCGAACCTTCGCCGAGCGTCACGTGCCGGCGCTCCATCATGCGCGCCGCCACCGCGAGGAACTTGTCCACGCGGTAGTCCACGAGCGCGCCCGCCTCGCCCCAGCTGAATGGAGCGACCGCCTTGGGCGGCATCTCGCTGCCGAAAACGTTCGCGCCGGCACCGAGCACGGTACCGGTGGTGAGACGCAATCCGATTCCCGTCTTCGCGTGATCACCGAACAACGTGCCCAGAAACTGCATGTCGGTCTCGCGAATGCCCGACGGGGTCCAGAGCTGCACGGTGCCGTAGGTGTTCTTCAGGTTGCTCGTGATCGTGCCGGCGCCGAGATTCACCCAACGGCCGATCATCGAATGGCCCACGAATCCATCGTGCCCCTTGTTGGCGTGGCCGATGAAGATCGAGTTGCTGAGCTCTCCATGCACCTTGCACGTGTCGCCGATCGATGACGAGGCGATCCGGTCGGCGGTGACCGTGCTCCCCTCACCGATGTACAAGGGGCCCATCAGTCTGCTGAACCCCTGGACGTGCGCGCCCGTCCGGATCAGCACGGGTCCGCCGGTGGTGTCGAAGCACACGTGCGGCTCCACATGGGCGCCGGGTTCCACCCACACCGCGTGCGAGCCGACGCGATAGCAGCCCTCGGGCACCGCGTCGGTCAGGTCGCCGGCCAGGCGCGGAAGGTCCGCCTCCAGCATGGACACGAGGTGGCGCACATAGTCCCACACATTGTCCGCCCACCACCCCGCGACATCCGCGGCGTGCGCGCCGTCCGCGACGTCGTCGAGGGATGCGCGTCCATCCGCGAAAGCGTGGCCGTCCCGAACCACCCCGAGCCGAACGGCGGCGACCTTTCCCTCGATACGAAGCACGGTGGCCGCCGGAATGACGGTACCCAGCGCCGGCAGCGCGCGCGCATTCACGATCCACGATCCGGCCGCGAGCGACGAGGCAGCGACGACGGGCGCCGCCCCGGGCTCCTCGAACCCGACCAGATGCGCCGAGGTGAGATGACCCTTCACGCTCGCGCCGAGCAGCGCGGCCCAGCGGTCGCGCACGAGCAGCGCGCCGGCGCGAAGCTCGCCGGCCGGCCGCGTGAGCGCGAACGGCTCGAACGTTCGCGCGGTCGCGTCATCGTAGCAGAGAATGTCCGTCACGTTGGCACGCGTATCGACGGCGGCAGTGTCTCGATGAGCGACTTGAGGTTGGCGGCGCGCTCGCGCGTCGTGACCAGCGTCAGTCCGGCGCGTGTGACGACGACGAGATCGTTGACGCCGTACAACACCACCGCGCCGTCCTCGGCGTGCACCACGTTGCCGCTGGCTTCGAGCGCGTGCGCGATGCCGGCGATGGCGTTGCCGGCTTCATCAAGCGGGCGGACTCGCTCCAATGACGCCCACGTGCCGACGTCGTCCCAGCCGAAATCGCCCGGCACGACAAGCACGCGCGCGCTGCGCTCCAGCAGGCCGACATCCACGGAGATCGGCTCGCGCACCGCGGCGAAGAACGCGTCCGCATCGTCGGCATACGCCGCGAGATGCGGCGCGACTTCCGGCGTGTGCTGCGCGAGCTCCCGCAGGAAGTCGCCCGCGCGCCAGGCGAAGATGCCGGAATTCCAGAGAAAGCCGTCGCGCACCATCTGCTCGGCGCGCGCGGGGTCCGGCTTCTCCACGAAGTGTTCCACGCGGCGCATCGCACCGCCCAGCGA
>JACDDX010000089.1 GCA_013816685.1 Gemmatimonadales bacterium | reverse complement strand
CCGGTGCTGGAACGCCTGCTCGGCGCCGACAAGTCACTCAGCGTCACGGCCGACGGCAGCGAGCCATCGGTGCTGGCCGATCCGACCCAGATCGATCAGGTGCTGATCAATCTCGTGGGGAATGCGCGGGACGCGCTGAGCCCCGGCGGGCAGGTGTCCATCAGCATCACCGGTGTGGAGCTGGACGCGTCGTACGCGCTGGCGCATGGCGGCGTCGAGCTGGTGCCCGGTCCCTTCGTCTGCCTCAGCGTGGCCGACAACGGGCGCGGTATGGACCGCGCGACCGTTGCCAAGATTTTCGAGCCATTCTTCACGACCAAGCCGATGGGCCAGGGCAGCGGCCTCGGACTCTCCATGGTGTACGGCATCGTGAAGCAGCACGGCGGGTTCGTCTGGGCCTACTCCGAGCCCGATTTCGGCACCACCATCAAGGTGTATCTGCCGGCGGCCGTGGCGGAGCCGGCGGTGCGCGCTCCGGCCGAGTCAGCCGCGCGGGGCACCGGGTGTGTGGGCGAGACGGGAGCGCGCGTCCTGGTCGTGGAGGACGAGCCGGTGGTCCGGGCGCTGGTGGTCCGCTCGCTTCAGGCCGCCGGCTATCAGACGCTCGAGGCCGGTGACGGAGCCGAGGCGCTGGCGGTGGTGCGCCGGGAGCAGGGGCGACCGGATCTCGTGCTCACCGATGTGGTCATGCCAGCGATGAACGGCCGGGAGCTCGGCGAGGCGCTCGCGCGGCTGCACGTGCACCTGCCGGTCCTCTACATGTCAGGCTACGCCGTAGACGATGTCCGGCAACGCGGTCTCGTTCCCATTGGTGCGCCGTTCGTGCAGAAGCCCTTCTCGCCGGACGGGTTGGTCGATCAGGTGCGCGCACTCCTCAACGGTGGCAACGGCCGGGCCTGAACGCCCGTGCATCCATAAGCAGTACCCGGGCTGCGCGCTGGTTGGGGCACCGCCCGCCATGTGGACTTCGTCGCTTCCCCACTCCCTCTACGGGAACCCGGCCAGCACACCATGCTGCACGAGAGTTCTTCGGCTAGCCCGGCTCCTCTCGCTCCACCCGCGCTGCGCCTCGCGGTGGGGGCGGCGCCTGTCATGGCCGCGATTGTCGCGATCGGCCTGGCAGGGGCCGTGTTGTATGGCACGCTGGGGGCTCTCCGCCCCGGGATCGCGGTGGCCCGCCTGCCCCTGGACCCGCTCTCCGCGGTTCTGCTGCTGCTGATCGGCATCGTGCTGGCGACGCTGCGGATTCTGCCCGCAGGAGCCCGCGTCACCAGCACCGGCGCGGTCGCCGCGGTCGCCGCGCTGGCCCTCGCACAGGGAATCGCCTGGCCCACGCTCCATCTCGAGCACTTTCTGTCCGGCCTCCTCCAGCAGCCGATGCCCGGCGCCGGACATCCAGCCCCCCTCACGGCAGCCAGCGTCGTCCTGCTCTCGCTGAGCCTCGCGGCCGCTCGGCCGGCGCCCGAGGGCTCGACTCCAGCGTGGCAGGCGATGCTCGTGCTGGGCGCAGTGATCCTGCCGCTGCTGGCACTGACCGGCCACATCGCCGGTCTCCCCGAGCTGTACGCGATGGGCCCCGAGGCAGGCACCAGCCTGCCGGTGGCGCTGGTGCTGCTGGTGCTCGCGGTCGGGATCGGTGTCGCCACGCAGCCGGCAGCGGTCACGGCCCTGTTGACTGGTCGGACGATTCAGGCCGCGGTGCTCCGCCGGCTGCTCCCCGCGGCCGTGCTCCTGCCCGCGCTCTTCGCCGCGGCGAGCCTCTGGGGGATCCGGCTCGGTCTTCACACCGCGCATGTCGGCGTGGTGCTGTATGTCCTGATTGGAGCCGGGATCGCGATCGCGCTGGTGCAACGGGTGGCCACGATCGCGGCGAACGTCGACGCTGCTCCCCGCGCTCCGGACGCGGCGGCGGTCGAGGCGGCCGTCCACGAGGGCGAGCGCCGCACCCGCCAGCTGCTCGGCGTGCTGGACCAGGCGCAGGTGCACGCTCGCGGGCTGGACGGGAGGATCCGGTTCTGGAGCGCGGGCGCGGAACGGCTCTACGGCTGGCCCTCGGCCCGCGCCGTCGGGGCCATGTCCCACGAGCTGCTGCGCACCGAGTTCCCGGTCCTGCCGCGGGAGATCGATGCGGCCCTGCTGGAGCACGGCGAGTGGCATGGCGAGCTGACGCATCGCGCGCGCGACGGCAGCGTGGTCCAGGTCGCGAGCCACTGCATCCTGCATCGCGATGCGTCGGGACGCGCCGACGCGGTGATCGAGGTCAGCACCGACCTCACCGAGCGCAAGCGGGTGGAGGAAGCGTTGCGCGCGAGCGAGGCCCGCTACCGTCTGCTCGCGCAGGCGAGCACCGCGCTTGCCGCCTCGTCCGACCTGGATGTCTCCCTCGGCGCGATCGCCGACCTGCTGGTGCCGGCCCAGGCGGATTGGTGTGTCCTGAGCCTGGTGGAGGAAGGCGGGGTCGCGCTGCCGGTGGCCTGCCGGTCGGGCACCCCCGCGACCGCCGCGGCGCTCGACGCGCTGTATGCCGAGGTGCGGGTGGGCTCCCCCGGTGGCGAGCATCCAGCCGAGCGGGCGCTGCGGACCGGCGAGCCGGAGCTGCGGGCGCAGGTGACGCCGGGATGGGGTGGCGCGCTCCCCGGCACGCCCGGGACAATATCGGTCCCGCGTGCACTCGAGCCGCGCTCGATGATGTGCGTGCCGTTCATGTCACGCGGCAAGGTCGGCGGCGTACTGGTACTCGCCCACACCGAATCGGGGCGGGTCTACACCGTCGATGATCTCGGGTTCGCGGAGGAACTGGCGCGCCGGCTGGCGGCGGCGGTGGAGAACGCCTGGCTCGCCCGTGCGGAGCAGGAGCGGGCCCTCGCCCTCTCGGGCAGCGAGGCGCGGTACCGCGCGCTGGTCGAGGCCGCCGCGCAGATCGTCTGGACCGCCGACTCGGCTGGCCGCCAGCTGGGCGACTCTTATCACTGGTGCACGTTCACCGGCCAGAGCGCCGGCGAAACACTCGGCCGCGGCTGGCTGCGCGCCATTCATCACGACGATCGCATGCGGACGGCGCGAGCGTGGAGCGACGCGGTCATCAGCCGGCGCGCCTTCACCCTGGAGCATCGTCTCCGCCGCCACGACGGCGAGTATCGCCGGATGCAGGTGCGGGCGGTCCCCGTGTTCGAGCGCGACGGCGCGATCCGGGAGTGGATCGGCACGCACACCGACGTGACCGAGCGGATCCGCGCCGAGGAAGAGCTGCGCCAGGCGCAGAAGCTTCAGGCGGTGGGTACGCTCGCCGGCGGCGTGGCGCACGAGGTGAACAATCAGCTCACGGCGGTGCTGGCCTTTGGCGATTTCGTGCTCGCCGCGCTGGGTCCGCACCACGCGCAGGCCGCCGACGTGCGCGAGATGGTCAACGCCGCGCTCCGGGCGGCCCGCGTCGCGCAGGAGGTGCTCACCTTCAGCCGCCGCCAGGTCAGCCAGCCGCGGCCCCTCGATCTCCATACCTCCGCCACCGCGCTGATGCCGGTGCTGCAGCGGCTGCTAGGCGCCGACAAGGCACTGGTGCTCTCACCGGTCGGCGCACGCCGCCGCGTGCTCGCCGACCCGACCCAGGTCGACCAGATCCTGATCAATCTCGTCGCGAATGCCCGGGACGCACTCGGCAACGGCGGCCGCGTGATGATCAGTTCCGAGGACGTGAAGCTCGATCAGTCGTTCGCGAGTACGCACGGGGGAATCGAGTTCACTCCCGGGCCCTACGTGCGGCTGCTCGTCTCCGACACCGGTGCGGGGATGGACCGGGAGACGCTGGGCCACGTCTTCGAGCCGTTCTTCACGACCAAGCCGGTCGGTCAGGGAACCGGCCTGGGCCTCTCCACGGTGTACGGCATCGTGAAGCAGCACGGTGGCTTCATCTGGGCGTACAGCGAGCCCGGCTTCGGCACCGCCATGAAGGTCTATCTCCCGGCGGCTCCCGCCCTCGCCGATGAATCCGATGGGACCGCGGCCAGCATCGATGTCCCGGCCGCCCGCTCCCCCGCGGGCCGAGTGCTGCTGGTCGAAGACGAGCCTATCGTGCGCGCGCTGGCGGTGCGTTTGCTCGAAACCGCGGGCTATACCGTGGCGGAAGCTGTGGACGGGCGCGAGGCGCTGCGATTGATCACGGCCGGTGAGGTCGCCCCGGAGCTGGTGCTGGCCGATCTCGTCACACCGGGCATGAGCGGCCGCGAGCTGGGTCAGGCGCTGAGCGCCCGGTGGCCCACGCTGCCGGTGCTCTACATGTCGGGCTATTCGGACGAGGATGTCGTGTTGAGAGGGCTGCTGCCGGCGGGCGCGCCGTTCGTCCAGAAGCCGTTCACCCCGGAAGAGCTGGTGGATCGTGTCGGGGCCCTGCTGCGGGAGAGTCTCGCGACCCACCAGGCCTGAAAACCCGTCCCAGCAGCGGAAACGAACACCTGCCCGTGTGCGGGGGTGTCGGTCGCCTTGACAGGGCCAATGGCCGCGGCCATGTTAGGCCCGCTACGACTAAGCGCTCCACCGCCCATCCCTCGCCTTCGTCGAGCTGCGCATGTTACGGCAAATCCTTTCTTTCTTTTCCAGTCCAGTCACAGCGGAGGCAAGTATGGCAGCAGACTTCTATCTCGGCGAATCGCTCGTCGGGGACGGCAACGAGATCGCGCATATCGACCTGATCATCGGCTCGAAGAGCGGCCCGGCCGGCCTCGCCTTTACCCAGGCCCTGACCCACAACAGCGACGGCTTCACGACCCTGCTCGCCGTCGTGACCCCGAATCTCCCCTGCAAGCCCGATACGGTCCTGTTCAACAAGGTCACGATCAAGGGCGCGAAGCAGGCGGTGCAGATGTTCGGCCCTGCGCAGGCGGCGGTGGCGCGCGCGGTTATGGATTCCGTGAACGAGGGCGTCATCTCCAAGCAGCAGGCGACGGACATGGTCGTGCTCGTGGGTGTGTTCATTCACTGGCAGGCCGAAGACGACAAGAAGATCTACGACTTCAACTACCGCGCGACCAAGGAGTCGATTCAGCGCGCGCTGCAGGGCAAGCCGACGGTGGACGAGGTGCTCCAGAAGTACAAGAGCTCCCGCCACCCCTTCGCCAGCGGCGCAGAGGGCTGAGCGTACAGTCCCGACGGTCCGGTAGTGGAGCGAGGGGCGACCCGTTGTCGGGGCGCCCCTCGTTGTTTTCACGCGGGTTTGTCCCGATGCGCCCTCGCGCATTCTGACCCGAGATTTCAGGAGAAAGACCTCCGCCGATGCGTAAGCTCCTGCTCCAGCTCGACAGCTCCCGGTTGCCCAGCGTGTTCGACCAGGTGGTGGCATACGATGCCGGCGCCGATGCGATCATGAGTTACGGCGGCGTGACGGAAGGTGACGTTCGCGACCTCGTGCACGGCTGCATCTTCACTCGCGGCACCAAGGACCTGAAGAACACCGCGGTCTGGATCGGCGGCAACAACATGTCCGCGGGCGAACAGCTCCTCGCGATGGCGCAGGACTCCCTGTTCGGCGACTTCACGGTATCCATGATGCTCGACTCGAACGGGTCGAACACGACGGCCGTGGCGGCGGTGGTCAAGATCGAACAGGCGATCACCGACCTGAAGGGCAAGAAGGTCGTGGTCCTGGCCGGCACCGGCCCGGTGGGGCAGCGCGCGGCCGGACTCCTCGCCCGCGACGGAGCGCACGTCGTCATCACCTCGCGGAAGCCGGAGCAGGGCGAGAAGGCCCGCCAGTTCATCAGCGCCCGCTTCAACGTGCAGGTCGAGTCGACCACCCTGACCGATCCATCCAAGCTCGACGAGGTGCTCGACGGCGCCGAAGTGCTGCTCAACTCCGGCCCCGCGGGCGTGCAGATGGTCCCGAATTCGGCCTGGACCCGACAGAAGAGTCTCAAGATCGCCGTCGACCTGAATGCGGTGCCGCCACTGGGCATCGAGGGCGTCGAAGTGAACGATGCGGGCGAGACGCGTGACGGGGTGATCGCATTCGGGGCCTTCGGCGTGGGCAATTTCAAGACGAAGCTGCACAAGCAGTGCGTGGCGCGGCTGTTCACCCGGAAGGATCTCGTGCTCGACGCCGAAACGATCGCCGACGTGGCCCGGGAGATGGCCGCCACGCAGAACGCCTAGGAGCGCCGCCCGATGCCGCGCGTGATCGGGATCGATCCCGGCACCGTGAGCATCGATGTCTGTGGCATCGATGACGGACACACGTACCTGGATCGCTCGTGGCCCAGTGCCGAGGCGCTGGCCGACCTCGACAGCTTCACGGCGTATCTGCGGTCGGGTGGAGAACCGGACCTCGTGGCCGGACCGTCGGGCTATGGACTGCCCGTCCGTCGTGCCGCCGAGGCGACAGATCTGGAGTTGCGCCTCGCCTTCCTCGCGGGGCCCGGCGAGGCGGGCGGGATCGGCGGCCTGCGGGGACTGGCCCGGCGGCTGGCGGCAGCCGGTCTGCCGCTGATCTTCACACCCGGCGTGATCCACCTCGACTCGGTGCCCCGCCACCGCAAGCTCAACCGCGTGGACCTCGGCACCGCCGACAAGCTCTGCGCCGCGGTGCTGGGCGTGTTCGAGCAGTCTCGGCGACGGGGACACGGGCCCGACGGGGCATCGTTCGTTCTGGTGGAGCTCGGGGGCGCTTTTACGGCCGGCATCGCGGTGTCGAACGGGCGGGTCGTGGACGGCGTCGGCGGCTCCAGCGGACCGATCGGCTGGCGGGCGGCGGGCGCACTCGACGCCGAAGTTGCGTTCCTGGCGGGAGAAGTGACGAAGGCGACGCTGTTCGGCGGCGGCGTACTCAGCATCCGCGCCGATGCGACCGTCGCGGGCGCGGACCGGATGGCCATGGATGCGTACCTGGAAGGCGCGATCAAGATGGTGCATCAACTGCTGGTCTCGGCGCCGGCCGCCAATGAGGTGCTCCTGTCCGGACGACTGGCGGCCCATCCCGAGGTCCGCGGCCGGATCGGTGACGCGCTCGCCCGGGTAGCCGCGGTCCGTCCGCTGAGCGGCTTCGCCACTATCGCCAAGCAGGGTGCACAGG
>JACDDX010000088.1 GCA_013816685.1 Gemmatimonadales bacterium | reverse complement strand
CGCCCTTCACCATCTACAAGTTCCGCACGATGCGCCCCGATGCCGAGCGCGAGAGCGGAGCCGTCTGGGCCCAGCAGCAGGATCCCCGCGTCACCCCCCTCGGGCGGGTGCTGCGCCAGTACCGCCTCGACGAGCTGCCCCAGCTGTGGAACGTGCTCCGGGGCGAGATGAACGTCGTCGGCCCCCGCCCCGAGCGCCCCGAGCTGTTCCAGCGCCTGCGCACCCAGGTCGGGGGCTACGCGCTGCGCCAGCGCGCCAAGCCCGGCATCACCGGCCTGGCCCAGATCAGCCACCACTACGATCGCTCCCTGGAGGACGTGCGCACCAAGGTGCGCTACGACCTGGAATACATCCGCCGCCAGTCGGTCCGCGAAGACCTGCGCATCCTCCTCAAGACCGTCCCCACCATCCTCCTCCGCCGCGGCGGGTGGTAGGGCAGGTTCGAATACGCAACGTGATGCTGGCCCGGTGGAGCTCGGGGCGCAGCCGTGAACTGCGCATGAGGAAGAGCCCGCTGGAATGCAGGCTGGCGAAACGGCCCCGTCGGCGAGAGGTCTCTGTCGGGTACGCTCGGAGCCCAGTGATCCCGGTCGAAGGGTGAGCCATTGGTGAACAGCGTCGAACCGGTCGTGACCTGGCGTCCGACCCCCGCCTAAGCGATCAGCCGACACGAGAAAGCCGGATCCCAGAACGTGGGACCCGGCTTTCTCGTGCACCTTGCAGCCGGCTACTCTCGTTCGGCCGCGTAGTCGTAGGGGTAGTAGTAGTCCCCGTAGTGCGCCACCTCGCCACCGGGATCGTTCAGCACGGTGCCCACGATGTGCGCGCCGGCGTGCACAAGCTGCTGGTAGGCTCGCTGAGCCGCACCCCGGTTCGTCTGTCCTGCCCTGGCGACCAGCAGTACCCCGTCGCTGATGGCGGCCAGGATACCGGCATCGGCCGTGGCAAGCACCGGCGGCGTGTCCAGAACTATCATGTCGTAGTTCCGCTGAAGCGTGTGCAGGAGATGACGCATGCGTGCCGCGTTCAACAGGCTGGCGCTGTTCGTCGGCAGTACGCCGCACGTCAGTAACGACAGGCCGCGAATGGACGTGGCGCGGATGACCGCCGTCTGCTCGTTGGGCCCCAGCGTGTCGAGGTCGGCGCTGTGGCTGCCGACGCCCGGCGTTGCGACATCGCTCGGTGTCTCCAGCAGCTCCATAAGGCCCGGAGAGCGGGGAACATGAAACATGCCATGCAGCCGCGGGCGGCGGACGTCGCAATCGATCAGGAGCACGCGCAGCCCGTCGTACGCAAAGGTCACAGCCAGGTTGGCCGCTGTGAGAGTCTTTCCCTCGCCGGGGCCGGCGCTGGTGACCACCAGCGTCCTCAGCGCCTGACTCGGATCGGTCCACGCCAGCCCGGTCCGGAGCATCCGGAAGGCCTCGGTACCGACCGAGAACGGCTGATTCATACTCTTCAGCGCGGCCGGGCGGTCTTCGTTCGTCCCGTTGCCGTTACCCGAACCCTTCGTCAACAATCGTCCGAGCTTGGGACGACCCGATGTCCCGCTGGCCGTCAGCCGGGGAATCACGGCCAGGCCCGGAACGGGGAGCATGAGCTGCAGATCCTCCGGTCGGCGGACGGAGGTGTTCGTGGCTTCGATCAGGAACGCGCCCCCCAACCCCAGCAGCAGACCCAGGGCGAATCCGAGACCCAACTTGAGGGCGGAGCCTTTGAGAACCGGCACGTAGGGCTGATCGGCCAAATCCACGACATCAACGTCTCCGACCTCGACCGCCTCAGACATGCGGGCCAGATGATAGTCCTGCCGCAAGGAGTTCTGCGAGTTCGCCAGGGCGTCAACCCGCCGGCTGAGGCGAGCCTCTTCTTCGGCCATGGCCGGTAGCGTCGACATGCTCGACGCTCCACGAGCCCGTAGGGCGCCGAGCGACTGAATCTTGGCATCCAGCGAGGCCACCTGCGACCGCGCCGCATCGACCAGGCGCTTGGTGGACGAGCCGATCATCCCCTTGAGTTGCACCACATCCGGGTTTTTGGGCGAGCTCCGGAACGGACCGGTCGTCATCGAGTCGAGTCGGTCTTGGTAGACGGCCAGCTGCTGGTACAGCCCGCCTACGGTCGCATTTTCAGCGATGGCAGGCGAGGTGGCCAGAGCGCGAAGCGCTGCATCGCGATCGGCCTCGCTGCCGGTGCTCAACTGCCGTAGCAGAGTATCGAAGGTTCGGCGGTCCGCCTCCAGCTCGGCTCGCCGGGATTCGAGCGCCATCAATGCCGTCTGTTCCGCATTCAGCCTGTCCTGGCTGCTGGCGAGCTGCTGACGGCTTCTGAACGTGCTCAACTGAGCCTGGGCCTGGTTCAGCATGCTGTCTGTCTGGCGCAACTGCTCGTCCAGAAATTCCCGACGGCGGCGTGACCGATCCTTGGCCGTCATCGCGCTGATCGACTGGTAGCTCTCCACCACCATGTTCACGATTCGCTGCGCGCGAGCTGGGTCGGTCGTGACGTAGGCGATATCCACGACATCAGTTCCAGGACGCTGTGAGACCTGCAGTCCGCCAGCGAGTCCATCGATGGCCTGTTCCCGAGGGACGATGGACAGAATGGCCTGTCCGACTCTCGGTCTGGTTGCCACGCCGAACCGCACGCTCCCGAACTCGACCGTACCACCGTACGCAGCCGTTTGAACCCGGCCGCCCAGCTCGGCGCTGAACCCATCCGGGCGGAACAGCAGCGCAATGGAGTCGGACGGAGCGCGAGGGCTGAGCCGCAACCCGGTGAGCATCGCAGGACCGAACCCGGGCGTCGCCGACTTCACCCGGAGGTTGAGAGAATCCACCACGTCGCCCAGCACCGCGCGGCTGCGTACCAACTGAATCACCGTGAGCAACGGATCTGCCGTCCGTCCCAGCGCGGTGGGTCCGTCCCGCGTCTCACCGGTCATCGCCCGGCGCTCGTTAGCCAGGCGCACCGTTGCCAGCGCGCGGAACGACGACGGCTCGCGGTACGCGAGCGCGCCACCAGCCAGCGTGCCGACGAAAGCCAATCCCAGAACCAGGCGGAAATGACGGCGAACAATGTTCAGCAGGCGGCTGAGACTGATGCTCTCGCGATTCTCGCCGGGCGAAAACTCGGAGGGAGCGTAGCCCGGGTATTCCATCACGGGCTGGTGGCCGTCCATCGGACGGCTGGGAGGAAGCAGTGGGGGCACGGTCAATTGCCTCGGGTCGCGCGCTCGACCAGCAGACCCACCGAGGCGATCGAACCGACCACGGTGAGCGCAGGCACCAGGACGTCGCGCAGGAAGGAGCGACGACGGTCGATCACGATCTGGTCGCCGGAGTGAACCGGGCTCAGGGCCAAGCCCCGCTCCGGGTGCTCGAGATCGACCACCAGTTCGCGGCGCGTTCCATCTCGCTCGGGGCGGAAGACCCGGACGCGATCGCGGCGCCCGTTCGGCGTTGCGCCGCCGGCACGAGCCACAGCTTCGGCCAACGGAGTGCGGGGATTGACCGCGAAGACTTGCGGCCGGGTGACCTCACCCGAGATTGCTACACGGACCAGCGGCTCGGCCACGAACTGCGGGGTCTCCTCGAACTGCGACAGGAACGTGCGGATGTTCGCTTCTGCTGTGCGCCAAGGCAGTTCGGCGACACGGACGGTCCGGTAAAGCGGATGCATGATCGTCCCGTCGGGGCCTACCACGAAGTCGCCGCTGAACTCGGGCTTGCGCCAGACCGTCACGCGGATCGAGTCGCCCGGCGTGAGGAGCGATTCCCCACCGGGGCTGGTGACGCTCTGGGCTAACACACCGGGGGCACTGGCCAGGGCCAGCAGAACGTACAATCCGCTAAGCTGTCGCATAGATCTCGTCGTTTCCCCTCGCTGAATGGGATGCCTGCCGACGCGCACGGCTCGAGGCCTGCTTACTTTCTCACCGACCGAGCGGCAGAGGCTCGGTCAAGTGGGCGGCGGAAAGCAGGATCTGTGCCTTGGCCAAGCTATTAGGAAGACCCGTCGAAAGGTACCCGCACCAATCGATTCGCCGCTGCCATTCTTCAGGGCTGATAGACGCTGCTGCGGCATTTCGTCCACAGCTATATTGCCTTGAATTCACTGCGTTTCTGCCTGGGTGACCGACGCCAATTCCACGGGAGAGCAGGCGTGAAGCTCGCCTATGTCATCACCAGATCCGAGCCCATGGGTGGCGCCCAGGTCCACGTGCGGGATCTCTCCCTGGCCTTCCGCGCCCAGGGCCACGAGGTCACCGTCTTTACCGGAGACGCTGGTCACTTTACCAGCGACTTGAGCGAGCACGGTGTTCCATGGGCGATCGTGCCGCACCTACAGACGCGCATCAATCTTCTGCACGACCTCCGGGCCGTGAAGGAGTTGAAAATCGCGCTCGAGCGCGTGGAGCCCGATCTCATCTCCGCGCATTCGTCCAAGGCAGGCATCGTCGCCCGCCTCGCGGGTCGGATGCTCAAGGTGCCGGTGATCTTCACGGCGCATGGATGGGCGTTCACAACCGGCACAGCACCGGCGTCAGCCGCCCTGTATCGTACGATCGAGCGCCTCGCCGCTCCCCTGGCGGCGCGGATCATCACCGTGTCCCAGTTCGATCGAGACCTCGCGGTGCGCCGCGGCGTGTGCCCGCCGGATCGCGTTGTCGCGGTGCATAACGGCATGCCGGACATCCCGGCAGACCAGTTGGCCGCGCCGGACCGATCGCCACCCCGCCTCATCATGGTTGCGCGCTTCGAACCCCAGAAGGATCAGACGTCCCTGCTGGAGGCGCTCGCGGGCCTCACCGATCTTGGATGGTCGCTCGACCTGGTGGGTGACGGACCGCTGCTCCCGGCGGCGCGCGCGCAGGTGGAGCGCCTCGGGCTGGTTGAGCGGGTGCGCTTTCTGGGTCCGCGGAGGGATGTCGCACGCCTGCTCGCCGGCAGTCAGATCTTCGTGCTGACCACTCGATGGGAAGGGCTGCCGCGCAGCATCCTCGAAGCCATGCGCGCCGGGCTGCCCGTGGTGGCGTCGGACGTGGGCGGGGTCCACGAATGCGTGAGCGACGGCACGACCGGCTTTGTGACTCCCCGCGGTGGGGTTGACGCAGTCCGCGACCGGCTCCGACGGCTGCTCGGTGACCCGGCCCTCCGGCGGACCATGGGCGAGCGCAGTCGACAAACCTATGAGCGATCGTTTCGGCTCGAGCACACCGTCGCGCATACGCTCGGCGTGTATTGCCAGGTAGTCCCGCAGGAGCGGCAGACCACACGACCCATCCCTGTCGAGGCGCTGTGACGCGCCGGGGCACGACAGCGGCGCTGCTGGTCGCGCTCCTCGCGACGGCGACGGCGTTGCGGCTCTACCATCTGGGCTCCTGGGGCCTCGAGGGCGCCGAGATCTTTACTCTCCGGGATTCCCTGACAACCCGGACCCTCCGTGGCTCGCGGCCGTTGCTGTTCTTCTTCAACTATCACCTGATTCGACCGACTTTCGGCCTGGACGAGCTCGGGATTCGCATCCTTCCGGCAGTGTTCGGGATTCTCTCCGTTCCCGTACTTTACTGGGTCACCCGTGCAGCGGTCGGGGCCCGCCCCGCTCTCTTCGCCTGCACTCTCCTCACCTTCAGCTCTCTGCTGGTCTACCGGTCCCAGTTCGCCCGGTACTGGACCCTCGTGTTTCTGCTCTGTTCCGCCTATCCGATCCTCATATACCTCGGTCTGCGTGATGGACGCTGGGGCCGGGTCGCGCTGGGCCTGGTGGTGGCGGTTCTGGCGATTCTGGCCCACCCGGCCAGCGTGCTCCTGGCAGGCGGGCTGGGGCTCTGGATGCTGATCAGCGCGCTCGGCTCGAGCACGTTGCAGCCCCGCGTGCGAACCGCGTTGCGGTGGGCCCTGGTGGCGGTCGGAGTCATCGCCCTGATCGTCGCGGTCAGGCTGCTGCCGATGCTGGAGTCCTGGATCGCCACGCCGCACATGCGCCGGCTGCGCGGCCCGGCGCTCATCCTGAGCCACGTAGACGGACTGACTGCGCCCGTAGTCATAGCGGCCGGAGCTGGCATCATCTGGCTCGCACGGCAAGACCGCTCGCTCGCGCTGCTGCTGGCGGCGCTGGCGCTGGTGCCCGCCCTGTTCCTCTCGCTGCTTTCCTACTGGACCGCGGTGTCGACCGTCTACCTGTTTCCGACGGCGCCCGTGGCATTCATCGGCGCCGGCATCTTCCTCGACCGGCTGACGAGACTTCCGGGCAGCGAAAGGCAGGGCGCCTTCGCGAGCGCCACCGTCCTTGCGATGCTGCTCGCGGGCAATGTGCCCGGAATCATCTCGCAATATCGTGACGGCGGGCGCGCGGACTTCCGGTCGGCAGCCGAGTTCCTGAGCGGTCGAGCCAGGGCCTCCGACCTCGTTGTTGCCGATCAGCCGCGGACCGTGGGCCACTATCTCGAGGGGCGGAGCGTGACGTTGCTTCACCGCGATCCAGGCGCCCTCGAGGCCGCCTACACGAAGGCAGGCGCGGACCGTGGAGGAACGCTGTGGGTCGTCGCTCTTGCGGGGCAGCGGGGCGGCTTCAAGGCTCACAAGCTCGGGCTCGCTACGCTCTCGGAGTGGCTCTACGATCGATGCCGGCTCCGAGCATCCTATGGGCGGGCACGGCTGGACTGGCGGTCAAATGAAGTGCAGGTCTTCGAGTGCTCCCCCACTACCGCGGCTACCTCGCCTGCTGTTACGCCAGCGACGGGGTCCGCAACCCGGTAAGTCGTTGCATGAGGCGGCTCGCAACCTCGCCAGCCTCTCCCTCAGGCTCTCCCGCCCCGGTCAACGCGATCACCCGATCGCGCCCCTGCAGCTCGGTGACCAACGTCTCGATCCGGCCTAGCGCCGTTAACGCGGAATGGTATGCAGCCGCGCCGTCGGACGATCGGAGGTGGCCCTCCAGCCGGCTCTGGGTGGCGATCCGGCTTGCCAAGCGACGACGGACCGAGGCCTCACTGGCCGACACCGACACCACGGCGACACGGGCCGGCCAGAGACGGCCGAGCGCATCCGCGAGCTCGGG
>JACDDX010000087.1:6858-7110 GCA_013816685.1 Gemmatimonadales bacterium | reverse complement strand
CCTGTCCTCGGGAAGATCTCCCACCAGGGCGTGGACCAGGCCCGGCTCCCGCCAGGATACGATGTGATAGCCCTCCCGTTTGGCCCGCTGCAACTCGCCTTGAACGGGTGGAGAGGCCGGGGGGTGCCAGTCCGGCACGACGAAGTAGGAGACGGTGCGTCCTTCGGCGGAGTATTCGACGACCCCACCGCGCTGCCCCTCCATGACGCAGAGACGAGCGCCCCGGAGCGTGAGGCTCGGCAAGGCGGGCAC
>JACDDX010000087.1:0-6848 GCA_013816685.1 Gemmatimonadales bacterium | reverse complement strand
CCACCACCCTGCTCATGCAAAGCCTGGCGAGCTCGACGAGCCTGTCCTCGGGAAGATCTCCCACCAGGGCGTGGACCAGGCCCGGCTCCCGCCAGGATACGATGTGATAGCCCTCCCGTTTGGCCCGCTGCAACTCGCCTTGAACGGGTGGAGAGGCCGGGGGGTGCGAGTCCGGCACGACGAAGTAGGAGACGGTGCGTCCTTCGGCGGAGTATTCGACGACCCCACCGCGCTGCCCCTCCATGACGCAGAGACGAGCGCCCCGGAGCGTGAGGCTCGGCAAGGCGGGCACCTCCATGGCGAAGGGCAGCCTCGCGGCCAGCCAGCGAGAGACCAGGACGCTGTCACCGGAAACGACCCCGTCTCCTCGGGTGGCGCGCATATGGTCGTCCGCCAGCCCCGCTATCGGATCCGCTACACGGTTGGTCCACGATCGCCACTCCACTGCCAGTCCCACAATGAGCAGCGCCAGCACGGCTAACGCCGCCCATCTTCGGGGACTATGGCTAGGGGCCCCAGGCACCCCCGTGCGCGCACGAGCCACGGCCCGGAAGAGCCTGTCCCGGACCTCGCGGGGGGCCACGGGTCGGGGACTGAGTTGGTGGGTGAGCCGGGCCACGCGGCGCATCTCCTCCAGGAAGAGCCGGCACTCTTCGCACGTAGCCAGGTGCCGTTGCGCGGCCTCGACCTCGGCCGTGACCGCACGGGGGCTCGCGTCCGGCCACAGTAGCCGCCGCGTCCGTCCGCAGGACATTGTCACCGCTGCCGCCAGAGCCGGAGCTCTCTGGCCGTCGTGGCGAGCTCGTCCCGAAGCAGGCGGCGGGCGCGAAACAATCGGGAGGCGACCGTCCCCTCGGGAATGTCCAGCATCTGCGCCACCTCTCGTTGGGTGAAGCCCTCCAGGTCCACCAGGTGCGCCACGGCTCGCAGCTGCGGATCCAGCGCATCGAACGCGGCGGCAATCCGTGCCCTCAACTCATTGTCGGCGGTCACCTGTTCCGGAGTTGGCGCCGGCTTCCAGGCAGCCAGCGCGTCCTCGAAGCCAGCCTCGTCGAGGTCCGATGCCATCGTCTCCCTGCGCCGCTTCCCCGAGCGGACCAGGTTAAGGTGGGTGCGCAGTAGAATGGTGAACAGCCAGGACTTTCCGGCCGCCTCATCCCGCAGCGATTCGAACCCCTCGAACGCTCGCAATGTCGCATCCTGCAGCAGGTCCTCCGCATCGGCCTGGCGCCCGTCGCACAGGTGGAGGGCCGTTCCAAAGAGCGCGTCCAAGTGCTGGCTCAGCAGCTCTTCGAATGCCCGATCCGCGGAGGGTCGGGAGTCGACGCGTATGGTCCTAAACCATTTCATCTGGCACCCTGCTCGAGAGTCTCCCGGTCCGATAGTCAGTGACCTCATATCCTCCAGTGCTTGGACACCAGAGGAGGGCGTTTTTGTCTGACTCGTGCCTGGACGATTCCGTCTTTTTGAGGCAGCCGACTACCGGCTATCACGATGTGGAGGCGCCCAAGAGAAAGAACCCGCCCGCCACAGTGTCTACACAGGGAGGATCGCCGCTACTCTCACCCGAGGAGGACCACGTGCAATCGCGCACATACCTGCTGGTGCTCGCCGCGCTCAGCATTCCCATGGCGAGCGCTCTGGCACAGCAACACGAAGAGATGGAGATGCACATGCAGCCGGGGGCCGACTGCATGAGGGTCTCGGTGCAGTCACCTACGAACGGTAGCAAGATCACCGGCGACAACAGTCAACCTCCAGCTCGCGGCCACAGCCTTCCAAGAGCGGTGTGACCTGGCAGGCACGCCGAACCAGCCCGGCACCGGCCACTACCATATCCTCCTCGACAAATCGCTGGTGGACATGCACTGCGACGACAAGGCCACGGTGTCCCTGGAAGGCGTGAAGGCCGGACCCCACACGCTACCCGTCGTCCTCGCCCAAAATGACCACGTTGAAGTCGAGCACAACGCCAGCTCGGTCGAGATCCAATACGCCCCGACGAGCCCCAAGCCGCCGGCAACGCGAGCCGCTCCCACCGGAGCTCCCTCGATCAAGATTCTCTCGCCCAAGCCGGGAGAGACGGTCTCGGGATCGTTCGACGTGAAGATCGGCGTCAAGAACTTCGATCTGATCTGTGCCGAGATGGGGAAGCCAGACGTTCCTGGCCATGGACACTGGCATCTCAGCTTCGAGACCATGAAGGGTCCAATGATGGGGATGATGACGATGGCCGCTATGAGCTGTGACCAGACTCTCCATGCCTCAACAGCGGGCCTCAAGCCGGGGTCGTCGCACAAGCTCATCGCGTTGCTGGCTGACAACGTCATTGCGCCCCTAATACCGGCGGTGGCGGACAGCGTCGAGGCTAAGGTGTAGTAGGCCATCCCTTGACCTTGGACCTAGCTCCAAGGTGTAGATTCTGCAGCATGCCCTCCCTGACGATCGGCCAAGTCGCCGAGCAGACCGGCGTCACGCCTGACACGCTGCGCTATTACGAGCGGCGAGCGCTCCTCCCCGCGCCGGGGCGTTCGGCCGGTGGCTACCGGCAGTACGGACCGGAGAGTGTGCGCCGTGTCCAGTTCATCCGTCGTGCGCAAACGCTGGGTTTTACGCTCGAAGAGATCGCCGAGCTCCTGGCGCTGCGCGTGTCACCGGCGCCCGAGTGCGCCGCGGTGGAGGCGGATGCGCGGGCGGCGATCGCCAGGATCGAGCAAAAGATCGCCCAGCTGGCACGCATGCGAGATGCCCTCCATCAGCTTACTGATGCCTGCCAGACCCGCGCCCCCACCGCCGAGTGTCCGATTCTCGACGCTCTCAATCATTCTCAGGCTTCTTTATGACCAGCGAGCGCACGACCGACGTCGAACTCGTGTATTTCACCGGCTGCCCGCACGTCGAGGCGGCCCGTCAGGCGATCCGGGGCGCCCTCGCCCTCGAGCAGCTGCCCCCGGTCTGGCGGGAGTGGGATCAGCACGGCCCCGCGACGCCCGCGCGCGTCCAGCGCTACGGCTCCCCGACGGTGCTTGTCGGCGGCCGGGACGTGACGGGAGCCGCCAGGGCCGATGCTGCTGCCTGCCGGGCGGACGGTATTCCACCCCAAGAGACGATCCGGGCAGCCGTCCGCACTGCGATTGGCCGCCCCCGATTCGACGTTCTGGATGAGGGTGGCGCGTGAGACAAGCCTTCGGCACGGCCCGCACCTCCGTTGCGGCGGTCGGGGCCGCCTTCCTCGCCTCGCTCTGCTGCATCGGCCCGGTCCTGTTCGTGACCCTCGGCGTCGGGGCCGGGCTCGCAAGCCGGTTCGAGCCACTACGCCCGGTATTCACCGTCATTTCAATCGGCTTGCTCGCGCTCGGCTTCTACACGGTCTATGGCCGTCGCCCGGCCGGAGACGCCGGGGCTTCATGCGACATTGATGGCGGCTGCGCCGTGGCTCGCAACAGAACGCGCGGCACCGTGCTCCTCTGGGGCGCGACGCTCGTCACGCTAATCGTGCTCACCTTCCCGCAGTGGTCGAAGTTCCTAGTCTGAGAGATGTCCGACTTTCATCGATTTCGAGGTATCCCTGATGAGCAAGATGTTGGCAGCAATCAGTGCTCTGGCGGTGGGCGGCGGCCTGTCGCTCTGTGACGTGTGCGGCGCTCCTCGCAGCGCCGCCGCGGCCGCGAGTGCGGGTCCCCAGCTCGCGAGCGTAACGCACGTCACCACCGGCCGCATGCGTGCGGTGACGCCTGCCGTCAACGGCCCGGCGTCACCCGCGGTGTCGGCCGCCCAGACCAGGATGATGACGTTCAAGGTCGAGGGGATGACCTGCGGCGGCTGCGTCATCGGCGTGCGAAAAGTGCTCACGCGCCTCGCCGGCGTGGCGAAGGCGGACGTGAGCTACGAGCGGAGCCGCGCCGTGGTGACCTACGATCCCGAAGTCGTGACGGTCCAGCAGATGGTCGCGGCCATCAAGACGCTCGGCTACACGGCGACGGTCGTCGCCCCGACGGCGACATAGGGGTGGACGATTCGTTCGATCTGGTGGTCCTGGGGACAGGTTCCGGTGGTTCGGCGCCCGCGTCCAAGTGTCGTGCTGCGGGGTGGCAGGTGGCGGTCGTGGATGACCAGCCCTACGGTGGGACCTGCGCCCTCCGCGGGTGCGATCCCAAAAAGGTGCTCGTCGGGGCGGCGGACCTCGTCGCGTGGCACACCCGGATGCGCGAGCATGGCGTGGCCGGCGAGGCCACGATTGAGTGGCCTGCGCTCATGCGCTTCAAGCGCACGTTTACCGATCCCGTGCCGGCGGACCGGGAGACCGCGCTCAAGAAGGCGGGGATCGAGACCCTTCACGGCGAGGCCCGGTTCGTGGCCGCGGATCGCCTCATCGTGGGCGACCGCGACCTGACAGCCAAGCATATCGTGATTGCGATTGGATCCCGTCCGCGGCCACTGGGCATCCCCGGCGAGGACCTCGTCAGTACGAGCACCCAGTTTCTCGAGCTCGATGTGCTGCCGCCCCGCATCGCGTTCGTCGGCGCGGGCTACATCTCGCTCGAGTTTGCGCACATCGCGCGGCAGGCGGGAGCGGAGGTGGTCGTGCTGGGGCGCGGGGCGCCGCTGCCGCGGTTCGATGCGGCGCTGGTCGGGCGTCTGCTCGCGCATAGTCGTGACATGGGGATCGACGTCCGACTCAACAGTCCCGTGACCGGGGTCGAGCGGGTCGGCGGCTCGGGCGCCCTACGCGTCCACGCCGGCGAGGAGCCGACCACCGACACAATCGAGACAGACCTCGTGGTACATGGCGCCGGGCGGGCGCCGAACACCGCGGGCCTCCGAGCCGATGTCGGCTCGGTGCGTATAGACCGCCACGGGGCCGTCGAGGTCAACGAGTTCCTGCAGAGCACGACGAACCCCCGCGTCTACGCCGCGGGAGATGTGGTCCTCCCGCCGGGCTCCATCCCACTCACACCGGTGGCGGCCCACGAGGGCGCGGTTGTCGCCTCCAACCTCCTGCACGGCAATGCCAAGCGTCCCGATTACAGCGGCATCCCGAGCGTCGTGTTCACCCTCCCGCCGCTGGCGGGCGTGGGACTTACTGAGAAGGCCGCCCGCGACAAGGGCCTTAGGGTGCGCACCGAGACCGGCGACACGACGGGCTGGTATTCCAACCGGCGCGTCCGCGAGCCCGTCGGGATGTTCAAGACGATCGTGGACGCTGACAGCGACCGCGTGCTCGGGGCTCACCTGCTGGGGGCGCAGGTCGAGGAGTCCATCAACCTCTTCGCGCTCGCCGTCCGGTTCGGCATCGCAGCGAAAGAGCTGCGGCAGATGATCTACGCCTACCCCACCAGCGGGTCGGACATTCCGTACATGCTATGACCGCCCATCCCGCATCCAGAGTAAGCGCCAAGCCCAAGCCGTCGCCCGAACAACTTCCGGGTGCAGATCGCGCGGTCCGCCCTTCTATCTGAGTCGGAGGGTAGCGATCGTGTCTAGACCACGGAGTACCAGGCGTATTACCTGGAGTTGGAGCACCGGCGAGCACGGCCGCAATCGCGTCCGGGTGATGCTGCGGCGTAACGGCACACTCCGGCTCACCCGGGGGCTACACCAAACCGGGTGGGCGCGATCGCATCATCGCCCAGGATTTGAAACTGCTCCTCGCTGTGCTGAACTGGGCCACGACGACACGTGACGAGCGGGGTGCGCTGCTCCTGGAACGCAACCCGCTTGCGGCGGGCGCTGGAAGATCGCTCGGTACAACGCGGAGTGCTCGGTTCGTAGAGAATTCGCAGCGAATCGACAGGAAGTGCCGTTTCGCGCGGAACCACAACTCCGCCTAAACCAGAAGTCAAGGCGGAGCACGCTTATCAGCCGCCGAAGCCCGACGCCGATCAGCGCCCACCAGCGTGATTTCAATGACTTAGACCGCGGTCCCGCCAGCCAGCGCCAGCTGGCGCCGGCTCGTTTGTTACTGGGAACGTTACTGCCGCGGCAAGGCCGAGGTGTCGCAAGGGGTGGGTTGGCCTTGAGCCGGTACCTCACTCCCGGCTCCGTCAGGAGAAACCTCGGCCGGGCCGGGTCGGTCTCGCTCTTCTGCCGGAGCTGGCCAAGGTAGACCCGCACATCCTGCGACTGATCCCCATAGTTGGCTCCCTTGACCTCCTCCAGCAGCTCTCGATGCGTGAGGACGATTCCCGGGTGCCGCACGCCGAGGACTCGGACGAGGAAGCGCGGGCGATCGAGACCCTATCCGTCGCGGCGTTGGCACTCCCCGATCCGGACGAATTCGTGGGGCTGTGAGGAGAAGCGGAGGGGATCAAACAAACGTCAATGCTGGGCCCCGGCACGGCCCCCGAGCACCCCGAGCACCCCGAGCATATCGAAGCCTGCTTGGCTATGTGCGGTTGGATATGCGGGGAAAGGCGGGACACGTGGGGGAGCACGAGCTGAAGCTCTCGGACCAGACGCCAGTGTGATGGCGACCGCTCACATTCACTTCGGCACGTAGTAGCGCTGCTATTTCGGTGGCACGTATGCTATACTGTGGCTCGTTCCTTCCTCATAAAGTCGCGTTCGGCCGGGCCAGGCCACACACTCGCCTTCCGGCCACACGCTCCGAAAATAGACCCTCGCCCCCAGGCGAGCTCCTGTCACTGACTTGTTTCGAAATTCGTGTTCTTCCCATGCTGGAGGCGGTGATGCACAGATCACTGGATTGGCGAGTCATATGGATCGCGGCCGTCGCGGTCGGCATGGGCTGTGGACCGACATCGGATGTTGCATCGCCTAACGGCGCTGCGCCCCCGAGCGATGTCTCACTCGGTCGCGGAGGTGACGACGGCCATCGCGCGCAGGGC
>JACDDX010000086.1 GCA_013816685.1 Gemmatimonadales bacterium | reverse complement strand
GTACATCGGCGGCATGGGCAACTGGGAAGCCGACCTCGCGCTCAGGCCCACCTTCTGGTCGCCGCAACTCTACCGGCTGTGGGGCCGGCCGCCGGCCGCCGGTCCGCCGGCCGTGGACGAGATGCTCGACGCCCTCATGCCCGAGGATCGAGACACGGTTGCGGAGGCGTACAGCGCGCTTCGTGAGCGGGGCGACCCGTTCGCGGTGGAGTATCGAATGCGCCGGTCCGATGGCGAGGTGCGCGCGATGGTGGGCATGGGGACGCTCCTGAGCGAAGGCGGTCGACCATCCCGGCTGGCGGGCACGATCCAGGACGTGACCGAGCGTCGGGAGGTCGAGGAAGCGCTGCGAGTGCGCGACGCCGAGTTGCGGAGTCTGTACGATAGCAGTCCGCTCATGATGGGCATCGTGGAGCTGGTAGGCGAGGATGTGCTCCACGTCAGCGAGAATCCCTCGACCACGCGCTTTTTCGGGACGCTCGGCGTCGAGGCCGGACAGCGGCTTACGAGCGAAATGGGGATGCCACCTGCTGCCACGGCGCTCTGGGTGCGCCGCTACCGCGAGGCGGTAGCCGCTCGGCGGCCGGTGCGCTTCGAATACCGGCACCAGCTTTCCGGCGGCTCGCGCTGGCTCTCCGCCACGGTGTGTCCGATCGAGACGGCGCCCTGGCAGCGGCCGCGATGTGCCTACGTGATGGAGGACGCGACCGATCGGAAGCGCGCGGAAGAACAGCTCGTCGTGCAGGCCGATGAGCTGGCGCGCTCCAATCGCGAACTGGAGCAGTTCGCCTACGTCGCGTCTCACGACCTGCAGGAGCCGCTTCGCACGATGGCGAGTTTCGCGCAGCTGCTCGAGGTCCGGTACCGCGGGCGGCTCGACGGAGACGCCGACGATTTTCTCGCGTTCATCACCGACGGCGCCGGCCGGATGCGGGCCCTCATCACCGATCTGCTGAGCTATGCGAAGCTCTCGTCCGGCCGGGAGTCCGCCGTCGGAGTCGACACTGCCGCCATCCTGACGTCAACGCTGACGAACCTCCAGGCCGCGGTCGCCGAGCGTGGCGCGCAGGTGACGGTGGGCCCGCTGCCGATCGTGCGCGCGGTGGAGGGTCAGCTCGAGCAACTGTTTCTCAATCTCATCGGCAACGCGATCAAGTTCGCCGGCCCGCGCGCGCCCGAGGTGCGGGTCACCGCCGAGCTGTCGGGTGGCGCCTGGGTATTTTCGGTCGCGGACAACGGCATCGGGATCGCCCCCGAATATGCCGAGCGAGTGTTCGAGATCTTCCAGCGACTGCATACGCGCGCCGAGTACACCGGCACCGGGATGGGACTCGCGATCTGTCGCCGCATCGTCGAGGAGCATGGGGGGCGGATCTGGGTCGAGTCGATCGCCGGGGCGGGCTCGACCTTCCGGTTTACACTGCCTGCCGACCCGGCCATCCGACCATGATGGCGTCAACAGCCGGCTTTCAAATCCTGCTGGTGGACGACGAGCCGGCCGGCGTCCGGCTGACGCTGGAGACGTTGCGTGACAGCGCCGTGCCGAAACAGGTGTCGGTGGTACATGACGGGGTCGAGGCGCTGGCCTACCTGCGACGCGAGGGGCGGTACGCCGGCGCCGCACGGCCCGACCTCGTCATCCTCGACCTCAACATGCCACGGAAGAACGGGCGCGAGGTCCTGGCCGAGGTCAAGTCCGATCGCGATCTGCGCCGGATCCCCGTGGTGGTCCTGACGACGTCGGACGCCGAGGAGGATGTTCGCTGCAGCTACGACCTGCACGCCAACTGCTACCTGACCAAGCCGGCGGACCTGCACCAGTTCGCGACGATCATGCGCCGGCTGGAGGAGTTCTGGTTAGCGGCCGTCCGGCTCCCCCCTGCATAGGTCCAGCATGAGCGACGCCTCCATCGTGGTGCTGCTGGTCGAGGACAATCCCGCGGACGCATACCTGACCCGGCGGGTGCTCAGCGAGCTCGACATGCTCTCCACCCGTGTCGAGGTCGTGGATCGCATCGCGAACGCGCGCACCCGGCTGGCCGAAGGGGGCGTGGACTTGGTGGTGCTGGACCTGTCGCTGCCGGACGGGCAGGGGGTCGAGACCTTCCGGCGCATCCGGGAGTCGGCTCCGACGCTCCCCGTTATCGTGCTCTCCGGGCTCGAGGACGAGGCGGTGGCGCTCGAGGCTGTGCGGTGGGGGGCGCAGGACTACCTGGTAAAGGGCAGGTTCAACGGCCAGCTGCTCGGCCGCTCGGTCAGGTACGCGCTGGAGCGGCAGAAGCTCCAGTCGCAGCTCTTCGCGGCGGCGTTGGAAGACGAGATGACCGGTCTCTATAACCGCCGGGGATTTCAGACGCTTGCGGCCGACGACCTCAAGCGGGCGCGGCGACACCGCAACCCGATCGTGCTGGCCTTTGGCGACCTGGACGGTCTCAAGAGCATCAACGACACCTTCGGCCACCTGGAGGGCGACCGCGCGATCTGCGACGCCGCCTCGATTCTCCGGGCTACCTTTCGGGAAGCCGACCTGGTCGCGCGGATCGGCGGCGACGAGTTCGCCGTGCTCCTGCGCGACGCCTCCGATTGCCCCGACCGGGCCCGCTCCCGGCTGCAGGGACACCTCGACGAGCACAACCGTCTGTCGGGCCGATCGTACGGGCTGTCGATCAGCCTGGGGTTCGTGCGCCACGCGATGACCGATGATCTCACGCTCGAGGCGCTGTTGTCCGCGGCCGACAAGGCGATGTACGACGTGAAGCATTCCCGCCGCAGCGCTGCCAGGACGCCGGCTTAGTTCCCCTCGCCAGGGGGGCCGTGCCTGGCCCGAAGCCTGCGGGCCCCGCCCGGTCCTGCTAACTTTTCGGGCATGAACCCAACCACGCGGTGATCATGAATAAGGCGTCGAGATTCCGGACCTGGGTCGGCCCCGTGCTGCTCGTGCTCGCCATCGCGCGCTGCGGTGGCTCGACGACGGATCCCCACCCGGTCGCGAGCGCCATCGCCGCCGTGCAGGGGGGAACCCAGAACGGCACCGTCGGCACGGCGCTTCCTGAGTCGCTCGCCGTTATAGTCACCGATGCCGCGGGTGATCCCGTCGCTGGCGTGGACGTCGCATGGGCCGCGCAAAACGGCGGGTCGGTCGGTGCGTCCACCGTGACCACCGATGCGCGCGGGCGCGCGGCGGTTCAGCATGTGCTCGGTCCGACCGCAGGTCCGCAGACGGCCACCGCTACCGTCGCAAACCTCGAAGGCTCCCCGGTCACGTTTACCGCGACCGCCGCCGCCGTCCCGACACCTGGTCTCACGCTCACGACCCCTCCGCCGCCAACGGCGCAGAGCGGAGAGGTCTTCACGCCGCAGCCGTCGCTCACGTTCTCCGACGCCGGGGGCACACCGCTGGCCGGGGTCACCGTCACCGCCACCCTCAGTGCCGGCGGTGGTCTGGTCGGCGTCACCACGACAACCACCAACGCCGCCGGTGTGGCGACCTTTACCGATCTCGCTATAACCGGCGCCGGCACCCGCACGCTGAGCTTCGCTGCCGCGAACGCTGCAGCGGTGACGGCGCAGGTCAGCATCGCGGATGCGCCGCCGGAAGCGGCAACCGGGAAATGGAGCCCGCAGCCCACCCTGTGGCCCAATATCGTGCCGCTGCACATGCATCTGATGCCCACCGGGATCGTCATGGCGTGGGGGCGAGCCGGGCAGCCGTACGTCTTCATTCCATCGGACCAGAGCTTCACCCAGGTGCCGGTGGACACCATGCTCTTCTGCGCGGGTCACGCGCTGCTGCCCGACGGCAAACTGCTCGTCTCGGGCGGCCACCTGTCCGACGACCGCGGTCTTCCGGACACGCACATCTTCGCGGCCGGCGATCGCGGAGGCTCCTGGACGTCGGCCAACCAGCTGCCGGACATGTTCCGGGGGCGCTGGTACCCGACCGTCACCGAGCTGTCCGACGGCAAGATGGTCACGGTGGCCGGCCGAGATTCACTGGCAGGCGTCGTCGACGTGCCGGAGCTGTGGGATGGCTCGCAATGGATCCGACTGACCGGCGCGAGTCTCCCGCTGCCCTACTATCCGCGGAACTTTCTGGCGCCCGACGGCCGAATCTTCTACGCCGGCGAGCGGACCCAGTCCCGCTGGCTCGACGTGAACGCCACCGGCACCAACGGCGGACCCGGCAAGTGGACCACGGGGCCGGTGCATCAGTGGCCGTTCGAGCGGGACTACGGGTCGGCAGTGATGTACCAGCCCGGCAAGATCATGTACGTCGGCGGCGGCGGTGACCCCGGTGCCACGGGGCCGAGCGACGCCACGGCGTCCGCACCAACCAGCTCCGCCGAGCTGATCGACTTGAACGCGGACGCTTCGTGGAAGTACACCGATTCCATGGCGTTCCGTCGCCGTCATCTGAATGCCACGATCCTGCCCGACGGACAGGTGCTCGTCACGGGCGGCGTGAGCGGCGGCGGGTTCGACGCCATCTCCAGCGGCGTACACGAGGCGGAACTCTGGAATCCGTCGACCGGCCGCTGGACCACGCTGGCGTCGAACTCCGTCAATCGCGGCTATCACGCCGTCTCGCTCCTGCTGCCCGACGGTACCGTGCTGCACGGTGCCAGCGGCGACGCAAACGTTCCGGGCGGCGGGGGTGCCGCGTACCCACGCGAGACCAACCACGAGATCTTCTCGCCACCCTACCTCTCCAAAGGTGTGCGGCCGGTCATTTCCTCGGCGCCGAGTGCCGTGGGCTACGGGCAACCGTTCGCAGTGGCCACGGACTATCCGTCCGGCATCGCGCGAGTGACGCTGGTGAAGCTCGGCTCGGTCACCCACGCGTTCGATGCGGGGCAGCGCTTCGTCGAGCTCAGCTTCTCTGCGTCGGCGAGCGAGCTCACGGTGACGGTCCCGGCGGGCGCGACCGTCGCGCCGCCAGGGTACTACATGCTGTTCGTGCTCAATCGAAACGGCATCCCGTCCATCGCGAAGATTCTGAAACTGCAGTGACGCATGGAGCAGCTCCTGGAGCGTCGCGCGCTCCGGCACTGGAGCGCGCCCTCCGCGAGCGCTTTCACCTTCCGGCGTTCCGCCCAGGGCAGCTCGAGGCGGCGGAAGCGGTGCTCGAGGGACGTGACGTGGTCGCGGTGATGCCGACCGGGGCCGGCAAGTCGCTCTGTTTCCAGCTCCCCGCCGTCCTGCTTCCCGGTCTCACCCTGGTGGTCTCTCCGCTCATCGCGCTGATGAAGGACCAGGCTGACGCGCTTCGCCGGCGCGGCATCGCCGCCGGGGCGCTGTACTCCGGCCTGCCGCCCGACGAACGCGTCGCGACCGAGGCTGCCATGGCCGACCGCCGGCTGTCACTGCTCTATGTGGCCCCCGAACGGCTCGCGAGCCCAGCCTTCTGCGCCGGACTTCGAACCGCGGAAGTCGAGCGGTTGATCGTAGACGAAGCCCATTGCATCAGTCAGTGGGGCCACGATTTCAGGCCCGATTACCGCCGTCTGGGTCCGCTCCGCGCCATACTCGGCGTGCCGGCCGCGGCCTTCACCGCCACCGCGACGCCCGACGTACGGGCGGACATCGCGGTGCAGCTGGGTCTCACCGACCCGCTCGAGATCGTCACCGGATTCGAGCGGCCCAATCTTACGCTGGCGGTGGAAGTCTGCCGGGGGCACGCGGCCAAACGCGCGGAGCTCGAACGGCTCATCAGGGAAGCGGGCACGCCAGGCATCGTGTACACCGCGACGCGGAAGGGCGTTGCCCAATGGGCTGACGTGATCGAACAGGCCGGCCATCGCGCCGGTCGCTATCACGGCGGGATGGACGACGCATCGCGCGCACGCGAACAGGATGCGTTCCTCGCCGGCGACACCGACGTCATGGTCGCGACCAATGCGTTCGGTATGGGAGTGGACATCCCCGACATCCGCTTCGTGGCCCACGCCGACATTCCCGGCAGCATCGAGTCGTACTACCAGGAGGCTGGCCGAGCCGGACGGGACGGGCTCCCCTCACGATGCACGCTGCTGTTCTCGCCGGCGGACGTCAGAACCCAGGAATTCTTCCTGGCCGGCGGCAATCCGTCGGCCGACCTCTTCCGGCGGGTGTGGCATCTGCTGGGCGACGGGGCGAGCGACGAGACGATCGCGGCGGCGCTGCCGGATGCTGACGGCATGGCGGCGTCCACCGCCACTCGATTGCTCCGCCGCGCGTCTGAAAGCGACGGCGTACCCCTCGGCGGGCCGGCGCTGCCGATCGATCTCCGCGCCCGTGCGGCGAAGGAGAACCGCGACCGCGAGCGACTCGCGACCATGGTGCGCTATGCGTACGCGCGGGGCTGCCGGACCCGGTTCATCTACGACTACTTCGCCGGCGGCGCGAGGGGCGGACGCGCGCCCCGCTGCGGCACCTGCGACGTCTGCCTGGGCTGGCGCACCGCCCACGGCCGCGCCCTGAGCGAGGACGAACTCCTCCGCGTGCGTATCGCGCTCTCGGCGGTGGGCCGCCTGTCGGGCCGGTTCGGCGCCGAGCGCATCGCGCAGGTGCTCACCGGAAGCAAGCGTCGCGAGGTGCTCGACCGGGGTCTTGATCGGATCCCCACATACGGCAAGCTGGCGGGGAGACCGGATGACGACGTGAAGGAACTACTCAACCTGCTGGCCGATGCCGGGCTCGTCGAGCGCCGGGGAATCGAAGGTGGGCGTCCTGGCGCATTCGTGCTGGGCCTGTCGGTCGAAGGCCTGGCGGTGGCCAGAGGAGAGACGCGACCCGAGCTCGCGATGCCGGGCGCCGGGGCTGGCACTTCGCGCACCCGCCGGCGTCGCGGCCCGCCGGAACACGGCGCTGCCCCCGTCGGGGCCGACGGCGCCCATTCCGGCACCGACACTGACACGGCGCTCCTTGCCCGGCTCAAGACGTGGCGCACCGACGAGGCGCGACGCCGCGGAATGCCGCCGTACGTCATCTTCCACGACCAGACCCTCGCCGCCGTCGCGGCAGCGCAGCCTCACGACCGCGACGGGCTCTCCCGGGTCAAGGGAATCGGCCCGGCGAAGCTCGCGGCCTACGGCGACGCGCTCCTCGGCCTCATCGCGACGGCGGTCTGAGGCGAACGGCTCACAACATACTTCCTGAGCAGCAGC
>JACDDX010000085.1 GCA_013816685.1 Gemmatimonadales bacterium | reverse complement strand
CCAGTAGTGGCAATGGCGGCCGAGGGGGGCGTAGTGCTTCGCGATGGAGGAGTCGGCGGCGATGTTGCCGTAGAGAAAGGCGAAGGGGTTGGCCCGGAGCAGGTCGCCGACGGGCACCGGCAGCAGGTCGAGGTTGGCGAGGATGGACTCGCCGAGGTAGACGTGCGTACCGGGGGTCCAGGCATGCGCCTGCTCGGGAAGCAGGAGCACCACGAGTCCGACCGCCGCGAGCGCAAGCGCCAGGCGGCGGAGGGTCATCAGCGCCCCGGCACCATCAGCCGGCGCACTCGGCCCAGCATCCCGTCACCCCGACCGCTGGAGCGGAGGGCAGCAGCTACGTCGAGGGCCGCGTCCTCGACTTCGCCGTGCAGCACGTCGTAGAGCGTCTCCAGATCCTCGAGCTTGCCCTCGAGCCGGTCGGCGCCACGGGTCACCTTGCGCCGGAGCCGGCGGCTGGTCTGCGCGAACGCACCGGCTTCGTGCCGCACCAGCACCATGAGGTCCTGGCCCTGCTCCGTCAGCTTCCGGGCGGCCGTGAGCGCGCGCGCGACGTCGTCCTGGAGGCCGTCCACGAGCACGCCGACCTTCTTCACCTGCCCGGCGACGCGAAGGGCCAGCACACCGACGGCTGCGGCCATCGCGAGGAATGACAGGGCTAGCACCGCGAGCGAGATGGCGATGGTCGGCGGTACCCAGTCCGGAGTCGTGCCGGCCTGCCAGAGCGCGAGCATTAACATGTCAGCACCACCTTGGAACGGGAGGACGCGCTGAGCGGTGCATTGCCGCACCGGCCACTACCGTGGCTCAAACATAACGAACGACGAAGCGCCGCAAGCCCCGCCCGGGCCGCTTGACGGGCTCCCGGTCGTACGAGATGTTTGCTGCCCTATGGCTCCTCGATTCCAGGTGCGCGGCGGTCAGCCGCTGCGCGGCACGATCCGACCCGCCGGCAACAAGAACGCGGCGCTGCCCATCCTCTGCGCCTCCATCCTCGCCGACGGTCTGCTCGAGCTGGACAACATTCCCCGAATCCGCGACGTCGAGACGATGCTGGCCGTGCTGGCCGATCTGGGTGCGGTGATCGAGTGGACCGGTCCCAATGCAGTCCGGCTCGACGGGCGGCCCATCCGCCCGAAGCCGCTCGACCCCCGGCTCTGCACCAAGATCCGCGCGTCGATCCTGCTAGCCGGGCCGATGTTGGCGCGCTTCGGCACCGTGACTCTGCCGCCGCCGGGTGGCGACGTCATCGGACGTCGGCGAGTCGATACCCACTTCCTGGCGCTCGAGCAGCTCGGCGCCTCGGTCACCGTGGGCGACCGCTACGAGCTCGAAGGCCGGGCGCTGCAGGGCGCCGACATATTTCTCGACGAGCCCAGCGTCACCGGCACCGAGAACGCGCTGATGGCCGCCGTGGCGGCCAAGGGGCGCACCGTGCTCCGCAACGCGGCCTGCGAGCCGCATGTCCAGGATCTGGCGCGCTGTCTCGTCGCGATGGGGGCCCGAATCGACGGCATCGGCTCCAACGTCTACACCATCGAAGGCGGCCTCCCGCTCGGTGGCGCGTCCTACGCCATCGGGCCGGATCACATCGAGATCGGGAGCTTCATCGGCCTTGCCGCCGTGACCAACGGCGAGCTGATCATCGACCCGGTGCGCGCCGAGGACCTTCGCAGCACGCTGCTGGGCTTCGAGCGGCTCGGCATCCGCCCCCGCATCGACGGCACGCGGCTCACCGTGGCACCCGACCAGGAGCGCCGCGTCCGTCCCGACCTCGGCGGCCACGTCCCGAAGCTCGAGGACGGGCCCTGGCCCGCGTTTCCGGCCGACGTGATGTCGACCACGATCGTCACCGCGACGCAGTGCGCCGGGATGCTGCTGGTGTTCGAGAAGATGTTCGAGTCGCGGCTCTTCTTCGTGGACAAGCTGATCAGCATGGGCGCCCGCATCGTGCTCTGCGATCCGCACCGGGCGGTCATCTCCGGGCCGGCGCCGCTCAAGGGCGGTACGGTCGAGTCGCCCGACATCCGCGCCGGGATGGCGATGCTGCTCGCGGCGCTGGCCGCCGAGGGCTCGAGCACGATTCACAATATCGGCCAGATCGAGCGCGGCTACGAGCGGATCGACGAGCGCCTCACGGCGCTGGGCGCCGACATCGTCCGCCTCGATGGCTGACACGGTTACGCCGTCGGCCCGCAGGGCTCCCCCAATCGCCGTTCCGCCCGTCGAAATCCGGGAGACCGCCGTTCCGGGCACGGTGCCTCGGTATGCGGTGCCGGGCTGGTCCGAGTCGGGGCTTGTCGCCGGCATAACCGGCCGAGGTGAGGATCCCGGTCGCGGCTTCGATCTGGGACTCTGGTCCGACTCTCCGGTGGGCGAGACGATGGCCCGCTGGCGCGCCTTTCGTCGGAGCGAGCCGACGTTCGAGCGCTGGTCGCTTGGCGGGCAGGTGCACGGGGCGGTGATCGCCGAGGCTGCGAGTGCGCGCGGCTGGCTTCAGCTCGACGGCGTGGATGGCTGGATCACGCGGGCGAGCGGCACGATGCTCACGGTCACCGTCGCGGACTGTATCCCGGTCTACCTGGCGGTCCCCGGCCGCGGCGCGGCGCTGCTGCACGCGGGCTGGCGCGGTACGGCGGCTGGGATCCTCGCCACCGGGTTCGAGCGGCTGCTGGAGCTGACCGGTGCCACTCCGGCCGAGGTGATGGTGCACGTCGGGGTGGGTATCTGCGGGTCTTGTTACGAGGTCGGCCGCGAGGTGATGGCGGGCTGCGGCCGCCACGGTGCCGGCGATGGACCGTGGCACCTCGATCTGCGGGCGGTGCTGGCCGAACAAGCGAAGCGGCTCGGTGCCGTACAGCTCACGGTCTCGGCCTGGTGCTCCTCCCACGACCGTCCCGCCTTTTACAGTCATCGCGGCTCTGGCGGCACCGATGGCCGTATGGTCGCCTATCTTGGCCGTGCGCATTGACTCCGCCCGCGCACGTCGATAGCTTTTCCGCTGTCGCTGATCGGTGCCGGGTGGCGGTGTGATGTGGGGGCGTTCCCCCACATTTTTTTTCTTCCACGCTGATGTCTCTCGACGCGCTCCAACCCCTCATCCGTGGCCATGTCGCCGAGCTCGGCTTCGAGCTGGTGGACCTCAAACGGGCGGGGACGGTCGAGCGCCCCATCCTGCAGGTTCGGGTGGACCGCGAGGACAGTCGTCCCGGCGCCGGCATTACGGCGGACGACTGTGCCCTCATCAGCCGGTCCCTCGAGCGTCTCCTGGAATCCAGGGCGTTGGTCGGGCCCCGCTACGTGCTGGAGGTGTCGTCGCCCGGGCTCGAGCGGCCGATCCGGTGGCCCGAGCACTGGCGGCGTTTCGTGGGGCGCCAGGTACGGCTGCGGGCGCCGGGGCTGCCGGGCCTCGCGACAGTGACGATCGTCGGAATGCCGGACGCCGCGCACGTGACCGTCCGGGCCGACAGTGGTGAAGAGATCACGCTGGCGCTGGACCAGATTCGCGATGCGGTGCTCGCGGTCGACTGGAGTGCGGTGGCCGGGACGGCCCGCCCCAAGGGGCATGGCCGGAGGCGCTGAGGCGACGCTGCGGTAGAAGTTCCATTGAGGAGTTGAGGAGAACGTGATGGCAGGTTCGACAGAAATGCTGGCGGCCTTCCGCGAGCTCACCACGGCGAAGCAGCTCGAGCGATCCGATCTGCTCGATCTGCTGCGCGACGGCATTCACGCCGCCTTGGTGCGGAAGTTCGGTCCCAACGTGCGGTTCGAGCTGACCGTGGACGAGCTGCAGGGCACGATCAAGGTCGTCCGCCTGCGCCAGGTGGTCGAGACGGTCGAGGATGCGAGCTGGCAGATTCCGCTCGAAGAGGCGCAGTATGAAGATCCCGACTTCCGACCCGGCGACATGCTGGAGGAAGAGGTGCCCTTCGTCGAGTTCGGCCGGCTGGCGGTGCAGGCGGCCAAGCAGCGGATCATCCAGCGGGTGCGCGAAGGCGAGCGGGCCCGGATCCGCGACGAGTTCGCCAGCAAGGTGGGAGACCTGCTGTCCGGCGAAGTTCAGCAGATCGAGCGCGGCAAGCTCGTGATCATGCTGAACAAGTTCCGCGAGGCGGAGGCGATCATCCCCTACCGCGAGCAGAACCACCGGGAGCATTTCCACCAGGGCGACACGATGCGCGCCGTGCTCAAGCGGCTGGAGGAGACGCCCAAGGGTCCGCGGCTTATCCTCTCCCGGGGCGACCCGCTCTTCGTAAAGGCGCTCTTCAAGCTCGAGGTCCCCGAGATTCAGCAGCAGATCGTCGAGATCCGGGCCATCGCGCGCGAAGTCGGGAGCCGCACCAAGGTGGCGGTCATCAGCCGCGACGACGCCATCGATCCGGTCGGCGCGTGCGTCGGGCTCAAGGGCTCGCGGGTGCAGGCCGTGGTTAACGAGCTGGGCGGCGAACGGATCGACATCGTCCCCTGGTCGCCCGACCCGGAGCGGTTCGCCCGGCTGGCGCTGGCGCCGGCGCGCGTGGCCAAGGTCTTCTCCGATCCCGACGCCAAGACGATTCAGGCCGTCGTAGACGAAGACCAGTTGTCGCTCGCCATCGGCCGCAACGGCCAGAACGTGCGGCTCGCCTCGGAGCTGACCGGCTGGAAGATCGATCTCTACTCGAGCCGCGAGTGGCTGGAGCGGGGCGGCGAAGGACCGCTCTTCGCGCCGCTGCCGCCCGAAGAGGAGACGGTCGCCAAGGTGCCGCTCAGCGAGCTTCGGTTGTCGCCCGAGCTGATGGGCATTCTGGAGGGCGCAGGCTACAAGATGCTGAACGACATTCTCGATCTCGAAGGCGAGGACATCGCCAGGATCCCGGGAATGACGCAGCCGGCCGCGGAGCAGTTGCTGGCCTTCCTCTCCGAGTTGACCGACGAGGAAAGTACGGAGGAGGCACGCCCCCCCGCGTGAGCGGCCTTCTGGGCCTGCTCGGACTCGGCTACCGGGGACGCAGGGTGGTGATCGGGGTGGAAGCGGTGCGGGCGGAGTTGCAGGCAGGGAAGTGCTGGTGCGTGGTCATGGCGCAGGATGCCAGCCCGCGTGCCGTGGAGAAAGTGGTCCGGCTGGCGGCGGCGAAGCAGGTGCCGCTGGTTTCGGGCCCGGGCGCCGACGCGATCGGCGCGCAGCTAGGGAAGCCGCCGGTTATGGCGGTAGGTGTGCGGGACCGCGCGTTGGCCGACGGCATCCGGCGGCTGGCGCCCGCACGCTCCTGACGGAGGATTGAGTGGTCAAGACGAGAGTGCATGACCTCGCCGCAGAGTTCGGCGTTGGTCCCGAGCAGTTGCTGGGCATGCTCAAGGACATGAACATCTTTGTCCGGAGCCATATGTCGGCCCTGGAGACCGACCAGGTCTCCGCGATCCGGGTGCGATGGGAGCGTGAGAAACGCAAGCACGCCGAGGAGCCGGCCGCAAAGAAGGGCCGCCGGAAAGCGGTCAAGGCGGAGCCCGCGCCCGCGCCGGTCGAGGTTCGCCCGTCGAAGCGCCGGCGGACCGCGGCGGAGGTGGCCGAGGTCGAGGCGCAGCACGCCATCGAGAAGGAAGCCGAGCTGGCCGCGCTCGAACTCGAGCGCCCGCTGCTGGTCGAGGTCGCCGAGCCCACGACGTCGCAATCGCTCGAAGAGCGCGCGCGGGCGCTGTTCAAGGATCTGCCGCCCGCGCCCGTCGAAATCGAGGAAGAGGCGCCGACTCCCGAGGAAGCGCCTGTCCCCGAGCCGCGGACCGCCCGGGAGCTCTTCCGCGGTCTTCCCCCGTCCCAGGCGCCCACCGCCGCCCAGGGCGCCGCGGCCTCCGTGGGCACGGCGTCAGCGCCCACCGAGCCCGTCAGAGCTCCATTTATTCCGCCCCGGATTCAGCGTCCGCCGGCAGCCAGCCCGCGCGGCCCGCGGCCGGTCTTCAGCAGCAGTGCGCCCGCTTCCCCGACCCGCCCGCCAAGCGGTCCCAGCCGACCTGGTGCGCCCGCCGCGGGTGGTCCGCCGGCACGCAACTTCGGTCCCGACGCGGAAAAGGCGGGCAGCCGGAAAAAGGGGAAGAAGGGTCGGCGCTCGTCGGTGGATCAGGACGCCGTGCAGGCCAACATTCTCAAAACGCTGCAGGGGATGAAAGGTCCTGCCGGTCGCAAGGGACGCCGCTCCGATGAGCCGTCGTTCCGCGACCTGCAGGCCGGCCGTGCCGCCGAGGAGCGCGAGAAGGAGAAGACCCGGATTCGTGTGAACGAGTTCGTGTCGGTCTCCGAGCTCGCGGGCGCCATGAAGGTACCCGCCACCCAGATCGTCCAGTTCGCCTTCAAGGAGCTGGGGCTGATGGTGACGGTGAACCAGCGACTCGACTTCGACCAGATCGAGCTGATCGCGTCGGCGTTCGGGTTCGAAGCGGTCCGGGAGCAGGAGTACGCGGCCGATATCTCCACGGTCGAAACCGATGAGACCGAGGAGCAGCAACAGCCCCGGCCGCCGGTGGTGACCATCATGGGCCACGTCGACCACGGCAAGACCTCGCTGCTAGACTATATCCGGAAGGCCAACGTGGTGGCCGGCGAGGCGGGCGGCATCACGCAGCACATCGGCGCGTACCACGTCTCGCTGCCGGACGACCGCGCCATCACCTTCCTCGACACCCCGGGCCACCAGGCGTTCACCGCCATGCGCGCCCGCGGTGCCCAAGTCACGGACACCGTGGTGCTCGTCGTCGCAGCCGACGACCAAGTCATGCCGCAGACCGTCGAGGCGATCAGCCACGCCAGAAACGCTGGCGTCCCGATGATCGTCGCCATCAACAAGATCGACCTGCCCTCGGCCGACGTGGCCAAGGTGAAGCGCGATCTGCTCCAGCACAGCGTCGTCCTTGAAGAGTTCGGCGGCAACGTGCTGTCGGCGGAAATTTCGGCCAAGAAGGGAACCGGGGTCGATCGGCTGCTGGAGCAGATCCTGCTTCAGGCCGAGATCCTCGATCTCACGGCCAACCCCGACGGCAGGGCTCAGGGGGCGGTCCTGGAGGCCACGCTCGATCCCGGCAAGGGTCCGCTCGCGACGATCCTGGTCCAGAAGGGCACGCTCAAGCCGGGCGACAACTTCATCTGCGGCAAATTTTCCGGCCGGGTCCGCGCGCTCTACGACGAGCGCGGCAAAGGCG
>JACDDX010000084.1 GCA_013816685.1 Gemmatimonadales bacterium | reverse complement strand
GGCCGAATATCGTCGGACCGCGCCGGGGCTGCTCCGGATCGACGAACTCTACTGCGCTGTCCGCGACCTCGGCCCGGGCGGCCTCCGCATCGAGCCGGCGCCGGCCGCCCGCGTCTGGCAACCGGGTCAGCCGGTGAGGGGCGAGCTCCGGCTCCGCTCAGGCGAGCCCACCGCCGTCATGGGGCTGATCGGTCGAGTCGACCGTGCCGGCCTCGCGGTGCTGCCGGTGCACGGACCCTGGCCCACACTCGCAGTGATCGAAGCCGAGCGCACGTCGCTGGCTCGAACCCGTCCGGAGCGCCGCGCGGCGCCGCGGCTGCCGCTGCATACCCGCGGGCTCGGACCGGGCGGCGTCCCGACTCCACTTCGCGACGTCAGTGCAACCGGCCTGCGCTACGCCCTCGGCGAGCGGGAGATCGCGCCGCATCCGGGAAGCAGACTGGAAGGCGAGCTTCGGCTCGATGCCGATACCGTCATCGCGGTGCGCGGCCGGGTGGTGCGACAGGGCGGACGCGAGGTCGCGGTGGCGCTCGACGCTCCGGGCCTGACGCCCGAGGTGCTGACGATTCTTCAGGAGCGGTTTTTCCCCCACGGCGAAGAATCGTCGCCGTCCCCGCACTATCCACGCGGGTAACCTGCCCGCGCTGCTCCATGGCTCCGGCTCGGCTGGCTTCGTGCCAGTGAACGCGGCACGGCGGGAGGCCCGGCTTCGGCCGGAGTTCGCCCATCTGTATCCGCCACTTCAGGCCGGAAGCTGGCAGTCGGCCGGCCGGATGGCGGACTGGGTGGTGAGTTGGCGGCTGCGCGAGGCACGAGGGTACATGGCACCGGACCGGGTGCTCCACTCCGAGCACTTTGAATTCCGGGGCGGTGCACCGGGGTCGGGACCATCCGCGATGGGGCGGCGGTCGGGCGAATGACTGGGCACGGGTTGAGGGGACGTGATCATGGCTGATGACCGGGAAGTCCGGCTGCGACCGGAGTTCGCGCACCTGTACGAAGGGCTCGAGCCGGGCGCCTGGCTCCGGGCGAAGGAGTGGGCCGTGGCGGTTGTCGACCGCGCGCGGCGTGCGCGGGCCGCCAGCGTCCACCAGCGCACGTTCGATCCGCGGCATTTTGAGTTCCGCGGCGGGATGCCGCCCCGACCGGCCAATGAGCGGGACAGCCGGACGCGCGCCGGGGACCAATGATGTTCGACGGCGGACGCGGCCGATCGCAAGGCTGAATCGTCCGACGCGGCCCGGGCGCGGCGGCGGGCTCGTGGACGCTGCCGGAACGATCGGCCTCGCGGTGGCGGGGCTCGCACTGGTCTGTCTCCTCGCCCTGCCGCTGGTGAGTTTGCTGGTCCGCGTGCCGCCTGGCGCGCTGCTCGAGCGGTGGCGCGATCCCGCGGTCGTCAACGCGCTCCGCCTGAGCCTGGTCACCAGCGCCGCCTCCACCGCGGTCGTCATCGCGCTTGGCCTGCCTGCCGCCTGGTTCCTCGCGACCACCACCTTTCCCGGCAAGCGCCTGCTCGAAGTGCTGATCGACCTGCCGCTCGTGCTGCCGCCGACGGTCGCCGGTGTCGCGCTGCTGGCGGCGTTCGGGCGCGCGGGGCTGGCCGGGTCGACCCTGGCCGCGCTCGGCGTGCACCTGCCTTTCACCACGCTCGGCGTGATCGTTGCGCAGGCGTTCGTGGCCATGCCGTTCTTCATCGGCGCCACGCGCGCGGGGCTGGCCGAGGTGGAGCAGCGCTACCTTGATACGGCGGCGACGCTGCGCACACCACCGGGCGCGGTGTTCCTGCGGGTCATGCTCCCGCTGGCGATGCCCTCACTGCTCGCCGGCACGGCCATGAGCTGGGCCCGCGCGCTGGGCGAGTTCGGCGCCACGATCACCTTCGCCGGCAACATGCCGGGCATCACCCAGACGATGCCGCTCGCGGTGTACATCGCGCTGCAGAGCGATCTGGACGCCGCCGTCGCGCTGTCGGTAATGCTGCTGCTGCTGTCGCTCGCCGTGCTGCTCGTGCTCCGGCTCGCGCCGCTCGGCTTGCCGGTAACGGTTCCACGTGCTCACCGCCCGACTCGCTGAGCGCCGCGGCGGCTTCAATCTCGACGTGACCCTCGAAGCGGGGCGCGGCACCACCGTCCTCGTGGGGGAGAGCGGGGCGGGGAAGACCTCCATCCTGCGGCTGATTGCCGGGCTCGACCGGCCGGACCGGGGACGGATCGCCGTCGACGACGCGGTCTACGTCGACACCGACGCGGGCGTCTGGCGGCCGGCGTGGGCGCGGGACATCGGCTACGTCCCGCAGGATTATGCGCTCTTTCCCCATCTCAGCGTGCGCGACAACGTCGGGTTCGGCCTTCGCTCGATGGGGCTCGCGCGGCGCGTGATCGGCTCCCGCGTCACAGACGCGATCGGCCTCCTTGGCATTGCAGAACTCGCCGATCGGCGCCCCGGCACGCTCTCCGGCGGACAGCAGCAGCGGGTCGCCCTGGCCCGTGCCATCGTGCTCGATCCCCGCGTGCTCCTGCTGGACGAGCCGATGTCGGCGCTCGATCTCCAGACCCGCCGGACGGTGCGCGCGGAACTGCGCGCGCTGCTGGGCCGGCTGCCCTGCGTGACTATCTACGTGACGCACAGTCCGATCGAGGCGCTCCTCCTCGGCGATCAGGTCGTCGTCCTCGAACGCGGGCGCGTGGCGCAGGCCGGCTCGCGCGACGATCTGCTCCGGCGGCCGCGCTCGCGTTTCGTCGCCGAGCTGATCGGCACCAATCTCTTTGTCGGCCGGGTCGGCCGTACGCTCGCGGGGGTAACGGCGTTGCACACCGCCGACGGCGATCTGGTCATCGCCGACGGGCCGACGGCACCGAGCGGCGACCCTGCCGACATCTTTGCGACCGTGCATCCCAACGAGATCACGCTGCATCGCGAGCGCCCCGAAGGGAGCGCGCAGAACCTGTTCGCCGGACCGATACTGGAGGTTGTGCCAGAGACGCCTGCGGGTGAGCGAGTGCGGGTCGTGCTGGGCACGACGCCGGTGCTGGTGGCGGAGGTCACGCGCGCTGGCGTGACAGCGTTGGGGCTGCGGGAGGGGATGATGGTGTTTGCGACGTTCAAGGCAACGGGGGTGCGCCTCTATTCCTGACGGCCCGGGGCCAATTGCCCGACTAGCTTTCGCCCGGCGGGCCCCCCTTAGCCGGAGCGTCCATCGATCGACGACGCCGCGATCGCCTTTCCCACGCTGACGCCGGCGCAGATCAGCGGGCTGGAGCACTTCGGGAAGCACCTCACGACGACCGCGGGGGAGCTGCTGTTCGAGGCCCGACCCCCCCTTCCTCTCGCTGCCGGGGAGCGGCAAGTTGACTGCGCGGGTCTCTCGACAGCCACGCCTCGCGAATTACCTGACAGGAGCAATTCATGGAAATGGACACGCTGGAAGAGCTGTATGTAGACGAACTCAAAGATCTCTGGAGCGCGGAGAACCAGATTCTCAAGGCGCTGCCGAGGATGGTCAAGGCCGCGTCATCGAAGCCGCTCAAGCAGGGCTTCCAGGCGCACGAACGGCAGACCAAGGAGCACGTGCGACGGCTCGAGAAGATTCTCAAGTCGCTTGCTGCGAGCCCGCGCGGCAAGAAGTGCGTGGGCATGGAAGGGCTGCTGAAGGAAGGCGCCGAGCTGATCAAGGAACGCCCCGATCCTGACGTGCTCGATGCCGGCCTCATCTCGGCCGCGCAGCACGTGGAGCATTACGAGATGGCGGGCTACGGCACGGTGCGCACCTGGGCCCGGCTGCTCGGGCACGAGGATCATGCGCAACTGCTGCAGCAGACGCTGAACGAAGAAGGTGACACCGACAAGGCGCTGACGAAGCTGGCCGAGACGATCAATGTGGACGCGGAAAGCCAGGACTGAGTAGCTGAACGGTGACAGCGGGGGCGTGCTGTTATGTACGCCCACGCTGCGGCGCCGCCGGCACCAGGGCCTCGGCGGGCAGAAATCCATGCCGCTGAAGCACGTGTTGCCCCGCCTCGCTGGACACCAGCTCGATGAACCACTTTGCCGCCATGGCGTTCTTCGATTCCTTCAGCGCCGCGATCGGATAGCTCGCGATCACGTTGTACGGATCCGTGATCTCGAAGACCCGCACGTATCGCGCAACCGAGGAGGTCACGTCCGAGCGGTACACCATGCCCGCGTCGGCCTCGCCGAGCTGCACCTTGGCGACGACCGCCTTCACATTCTCCTCCTGCGACACCACGTTGGCGGCCACGCGCCGCGCGTACTGCGGCGGAAAACCCGGCGCGCCGCCAAGGTTCAGCAGTGTCTCCCGGCTGTACTTGCCGGCTGGCACCGCCTCCGCGGCAAGCACCAGCTTGATTCCACGGCGCGACAAGTCCTCCAGCGTTTCGATGCGCGCGGGGTTGGTTTTCGGCACGATCACCACCAGACGGTTCCGCGCGAAGATTCTATCCGCACCCACGATCATTCCCTTGGCGGCCGCGTAGCTCATCCAGCGCCGGTCGGCCGAGGCGAACACGTCCGCCGGAGCGCCCTGCTCGAGCTGTGCGGCGAGCTGCTGCGAGCCCGCGAAGTTGAACTGCACCTTGAGCCCGGGATGACTCGCCTCGAGGGTTTGGCCCAGCTCGGTGAACGCCTCGGTGAGCGACGCGGCCGCGTACACCGTGAGCGTGCCCGGCGGCGAGGCGGCGCGCGAGAGTGCGAGGGGAGATGCCCGAGTGCTGGAGGCAGTCACCAGAGCGAGGATGGTGTACAGGAAAGCGTTCATAGGCCCGAGGAGCCTTTCCCGATCATGACTTCGGTGGATTTGATTACGGCGAACACCTCAGCACCGACCTTGAGCTGTAGACGTTCGGCCGAGCTCCGTGTGATGACGGCGATCAGCTCCTGCTCGCCGATTCCGATCCGGATCTCCGCCATCAGCCCTTCGATCTTCAGCTCGATCACCCGGCCGCGAAGCTGATTTCGGGCACTCAGGTCGAGCCCGTCGAACGCCGCCTGCGGCGGCCGGCCCAGCGCCGTGTCGAGGTCGCGCTCGTCGAAGAGCCATTTCCGGCCAACCCGGCGGCCGGGCACCGGCTCGATCAACCGCGCGCGACTGACCGCGTTCGGCGGCGTGGCGAGAGACGTCTCATGGAGGATTCAGGGCGAGTTCCGCACCGGCTCGGTCGGGCCGGGCAAGGCGAGCCTCTCGCTGCAGGACGCCTACATTCGCTACAAGATCGGGTCGCTCGGTTTCCAGGCGGGACAGTACAAGACCCCGTTCACCCGCGAGTTCCTCAGCTCGCTCGCCGACGTCGAGACCGCCGATCGGGCCACGGTGGTGGACTCGATTGCGCCCAAGCGCGACATCGGTCTCATGGCGGACTACGCGTTCGGTCCTATCGGTACGGTCACCGTCGGCGTGTTCAACGGAGAGGGGCAGAATGTCACGGCCAACACCGACTCGACGCTGCTCTGGGTCGGGCGCACGACGGTGCGGCCGGTCGCCTACCTGACGCTGGGCGCGAACGTGGCGCAGTACGGCTCGGACAGCACCCGCTACGGCATCGACGGTGGCCTCGAGTACATGGGCGCCGCGGTCGAGGGCGAGTACATCGGTCAGCACCGCGACGGCGGCGTGGTCGACGACAAAGGCTGGTATGCGCAGGCGACGTACCGGGTGCTGCCCTGGCTCCAGCTCGTCGCGAAGGAGGAGGATTTCCGACGCTCCGCGATCACCGAAGATGTACGGAATCGCGCGTCCACGGGCGGCGTCAATCTCGAGTTCGGCGGGAAGGTGCGGCTCCTCGCGGACTACGTGTCACGGAAGATCGGCACCCCGGGAACCCGGCGCGGCACGCTCATCACCCAGGCGCAGGTCAAGTTCTAGGCGAGCTCCTTGACCCACGCGGCCGCCTGCTGGCCCAGCTCGTAGGGGTCGTCGCCTTCAAAGCGGCGGCCGATCACCACGGCGGCGCCGTCGCGTACGACGGGCGCGAGCTCGAACCGGACGAATTCGGGCTGGCCCGCGGAGCGCTTGCCGCGCTGGAACTGGAACCATGCCGACGTGAGGGCGTCTCCATCGCCGACCTGGGTGCCGCCGGTCCGGTAGCCGCCGGAGCTGGTCTTGAATTCCTGCATGAAGTCGCTGATCTGGTCCAGCAGGCGCCTGGCCATCGCTCGCGTGCTCCTTCCGATCGCAGGGCTCGCTAGGGTTTCGTGGCCGACGCCGCGCCAACGGCGGCTCGGCGTGCCGCCTCGCCCGACGCGCGCTGAACCGCATGGTAGAGCTCCCAGGCTTCGGCGGCCAGGCGGTCCTGGGCGAGCGCTGCCCGGTCGCCGGCCGGAGCCTGGGGCCGCGTGGCCGAGAGGATTGACGCCATGATCGCGACGGTGCGGATGTCGTCCATCGAAAACTCTCAGGTTGAGGGCGCACGTGCCGCTGGGTGTCGAGTCAGCGGCAGTCGGGCGTGCAGCAGCGATCCGGGCCACCGCACGATAAGCGGTTTCTGCCCGGGAGGCCATTTGCTCGGGCTCCGTGGCGACTCTGGTTCTTGCGGCAGGCCGCACTGGAACCGATCTCCGGTAAAGGACGTTTCATGTCTGCGCAGGTGAACGGTGCTTGCCCTCGATTCTCTATGGAGATTAGTGTTCCAGCCATGAAGGTGGTTATCGCGGCACTCCTGCTGATGTTCCAGCTCCAGCCCCTCTTGGGGACGGCAGCTTGTCTGGGCCTGACCGAGCGGGAAGCTCAGCAGCAATGCCGAATGCCGGAGCATGGCACTGCGCCGGGCGCTACTCTGGCCTCATCCGGCTCGGCAGCCCAAGGCTGTGGTTTGGCCTCCATCTGCCTGCCCGCCCCACTTGCGATTCCGACCTTCGCCACCCAGCTGGAAGCTGCCGTTTCACTGTTCGACGGCACAGGTTTGCAGGCATTCTCGCTTTTGACAGGTGTTTCCGCATCCCCTCCGTTTCACCCTCCCCGAGCCTGATACCAACAACGGCCCGCTGATCCGCTGAGCGCTCGCGCTCGGCGCGCTGTGGCCGTTTTTACTGTTCCCGCGACCATTGGTCGGGGGCTACGGACTGCGTCCCGGCATCGCCGGGCATCAGGCAACGATTTCAGTCCCTGGGAGGGACGCTCACATGCAAATCCCATTACTGCGGGCCGCGGTTGCGGTCGCAGTGCTCCTGAGCCCGGTCCGAGCGGCGGCCCAGGCCTCACCTGCGGGGGACACCA